>JBAXJV010000056.1:0-11776 GCA_037137675.1 bacterium
GATCGGCCACGGGCTTGGCATGCGCGTGCTTCCCGTGGATATCGTTCAGCAAAATCCGGACCTTGCATATGTGTCTCAGGCTCAGGCGCTTGCGGAATCTGATATCATCGTCTGTGCCATGAACTTGACCGAGGAAAATTGCGGCTATTTCCGTTATCAGACCCTTCGTGAAGCCAGGCGCGGGCTTTTGTTTGTCAACGTGGCGCGCGGCGAGTTTGCGCCTGCGGCTGACTTGTTGCACCTGCTGGAGGAGAATTATCTCGGCGGGGTGGCGTTGGATGTGTACAACCATGAAAGTGAACTGGCCGTCTCGCTGCGCACGGGCCGCGTTTCCGGAGATCCCGAAGTCCAGTCGCTGCTGAAGCTCGCCCGTGATCCCCGTGTTATTTGCACTCCCCACAACGCTTTCAATACCGCGGAATCGGTCGAACGCAAAGCTGAACACAGCGTGCGTCAGCTGGAAGCCTATCTGGCGACCGGCCGCTTTCTCTGGCCCGTGCCGTAGTCACTCAGGTGGGCAGGCCGGATGTTGTCAGGCAGTAGAAACAACAACCAGAAAACTGAATGCAAGAAGCAAGCAATGTCGTACACACTTCCAGACAATGAACTTAAATACCTGCGCGGGCTTGCCCGGCGTCAGGCTGAGATTGCCGCGCTTCCGGTGATGGCGCAGCGGCGCCGCATGTGGACGGCTATGAACGATGCCCGGCCCGGCGCCCGGCCGCCGTTCGTCATAGAAACCTGGACCTTCGACCGTGATTTCATGCCCGCCTCAATCTTCCGGTGCCAATCGGAGTATGGGCGCAGGCTGGAAGGCGGCTTGCTCCGGAATATCCGCCACCATGAGATACTTGACGACGACCACGTCTGTCCCGACACCCTGGACATGTACTGGCATGTGTGGTGCAATGAATTCGGCATCGAGATTCCAACCACGTACGCGAAGGATGCCGAAGGCGTGGTGACCGGCTACCACTTCGACTGCCCCATCAAGGATCTCAATGACGGATTCGACATGGTGCGGCCAGCAACTTTCGGGCTGAATCGTGAGACGACCATGGAGGAGAAGAAATTTCTGGAAGAGAACTTCGGCGACATCCTGCCGGTGGTCATGCGTTCGGGCACCTACGGGAATAACAGCCTGACGCAACGGTTGATACGGTTGATGAGCATGGAGACTTTTTTCCTTGCGATGTACGACTGTCCGGACAAGTTGCACGCGCTGATGGCCATGTTGCGGGATAACGTTGTCCGCATGGCGCGCTGGGCCGAAAAGGAGGGGTTGCTTGAAATAAACAACGGCAACCAGTGCACCTGCGGAACCTGTTTCAATTACACGACGCTGCTCCCGAAGGCGCCGGTCGCTTCCGGTCATGTCAAACTCTCTGACATGTGGGGGGTTATGGACAGCCAGGAAACCGTGGGGGTTTCACCAGAGCTGTTTCATGAGTTCTGCTTCCCCTACTACCGCGATCTGGCTGCCATGTACGGGCTGGTCTATTGGGGTTGCTGTGAGCCGGCTGACCCGATTTGGGAGACATCGCTCAGCAAGCTCCCGAATTTGAAAGCTGTGTCAATCTCGCGCTGGGCCAATCATTCCTTCATGGCCGGGGTGCTCGCCGGGAAAGGCATTGTTTTCTCGAGCAAGCCCAACCCCAATCTGCTCGGCGTTGATGTGCGGCTCAACGAAGATGCCTGGGCGAAAGAAATTCGCGGGACATTGGAGCTTACCGCCGGCAGGAACATTCCGCTGGAGTTTGTGGTGCGCGATGTTTATTCCATGCACGGCAATCTTGAAAAGCCGCGTCGCGCCGTCGAGATCGCACGGCGCGAGATCGACCGCTTTTTTCCGCATGCCTGAAGTTTTCAGCCATGCGCGTGAATAAGGCATCCTTCTGCATCGAAGCCACGTCCGGTGCCGCCCGCCAGGGTAGCACGGCGAGCACTTTTACCTTGCCCAAACGCTCGATGGTTGCGCGGTTGGATGTCACCAGGCTGGCGCTTTCACCACGCTGTGTTGTGTTGAGAACCACCCCTGCCAGCGGTATTTCCGCCGCGCGCAACGCGGCCAGGCTGAGCAGCGTGTGGTTGATTGTGCCCAAACCTGCACGCGCGACCAGGATCACCGGCAGGCGCAGCGCCCGCATCAAGTCGAGCATGGTTTCATGGGTGTTGAGCGGCACCATAACCCCGCCCGCGCCTTCCACCACCACGGATGCGTGCCGTGCCGCCAGATGGCGATAGGCTGCGACCAGGTCACGCACGCGGATCCGTCCGCCTTCGCGTGCCGCCGCCAGATGCGGCGAACATGGCGTGCGAAAACGCGCGGGGCACATCCAGCGTTTCTCGCGTGGCGCTGGCTTCAGTCCCGCGGCTGCGAGCGCGGTTTCCAGATCTGGCGCCACCAAACCCCCGTTGCGCCGCGCGCAGCCGGTTTGCACCGGCTTCATCGGCACGGCATCCGCTCCGGTTTGTCGCAGGGCCGCCAGCAGCAGCGCCGTCACATACGTTTTGCCGACTCCGGTATCCGTGCCCGTCACAAACCATCCGCAGTCCTTCACGAGCTTCGTTCCGCCCATACATACACCACCTTGTAAGTGGCCCGCACTCCGCCATCGGGATGGGGTTTGTTGCAATCCAGCCAGGCGGCGATGCGCCGCAGTTCGCCGCGCGTCAATAACCGCGCTCCGGCCGAAACCGGTCCGCCCGTCACGCCCTGCGCGTGTAAGGCATGCAGACAGGCTGTCCCGTCGGGGTAATGCGCCTCCCGCGTTTCGCTCTCCACTGTTACGAGCGTCAATCCGGAATTTGCAACTGCGTTGCTTACGGCGGACTCAGTTGGCAGCTCGGACTTGGCCGGACAATCGGGGGTAACTGCCTGCCTTGCCGCGCGTAATTCGGACAGCGTTCCTTTAACCATCACGGCGGCGGCAAGCACCCCGCCCGGCGCCACGGCTGTCGCCACTCCGCGCAGGCCTGCATCGAGCGGTGTCATCCAGTGCAGCGCAGCGCTACTGGCTACGAGCGCAAAAGGATGGCGGAAGGGCGGGTTCGTGCCGTCGGCCACGACACCCTCAAAACGCTTGTCGTCTGCAAAGTGCGCGCAAGTCCGGCGTACCATCCCCTCCGCAAGGTCACTGGCGACAAGCCAGGCCGCCGGAAACTTTTCGCGCAGCGCGCGTGTGAGCAGGCCCGTGCCGCAACCAACGTCGAGAATTGTCGCGGGCGGACGGGCTGCCAGGCGCGCGCCGATCCATCCGGCCAGGCGGGCCGCGACCCGTGCCTGCACATCGGCCGGCTCATAGGTAGTAGCGGCGGTGCTGAAACGGTGCGCCAGCAAACTGTTCATTTCAAAAGCCCCTCACCTTGTGCGGCGGCGGCCAGCGCCTCCACAGCGCGTGTCAAATCAGCTTCGGTGTGAGCTAGCGTCACCGCGAACCGCAGCCGCGCCGTACCTGCAGGCACAGTTGGCGGACGGATGGCCACCACCAGCACGCCCGAGTCACGCAACCGCGCGGCAAGCCGCAGGGCGCATCCGTTGTCACCCACCAGAACGGGTATAATCTGGCTGCGCGACCCGCTGTCTGGAAATCCGGCAGCTGTTAATTGCGCCCGGAAAAAGTCCGCCCGCCGCAGCAATCCGGCGCCACGGCCGGGTTCGTCGCGCAACACGTCCAGAGCGCCCAGCGCTGCTCCGGCTGCGGACGGCGGGAGTGCGGTGGAGTAGATGAACGGGCGCGCGCGGTTGATGAGCCATTCGCGCAGGATGTTGGAGCCGGCGGCAAATCCCCCGAAAGATCCCAGCGCCTTGCTGAGTGTGCCCATGGAGACGGTGATCTGGCCAGCCAATCCGTCTTCCACCACCCGCCCGGCGCCACCGGGCCCGAAGATGCCGGTGGCATGGGCCTCGTCTACCAGCTCCATCGCACCGTAGTGGTTGGCGACTGCGGATAATTCCGGCAGCGGGGCGAGATCGCCGTCCATGCTGAACACGGATTCGGTCACAACCAGTTTACGCCCTGCCGCCGGTAGTGCTGCCAGCAACGACTTCAAATGCTCCGGATCATTGTGGTGAAAACGGCGCAAGGTTGCGCGACTCAGCAGTGCGCCATCCACCAGGCTGGCATGCGCCAGACGGTCGAGCAGCACAGTATCGCCGCGTCCGGCGAGGGCGGGGATCAGTCCGAGATTGATCGCATAGCCGCTGCCTGCGACAAGCGCGGCAGGGCAGCCCTTGAGGATGGCCAGACGCTGCTCAAGTGTTTCGTGAACCGGCAGTGTGCCGACCACCAGACGGGAGGCGCCGGCGCCGGCGCCCCAGCGCGTCAGAGCTGCGCTGGCGGCGGCGATAACGCGCGGGTGCCGTACCAAATCAAGGTAATCGTTACTGGCGAAATTCAGCCACTCGCGTCCGCCAGACTGAAAGCGTCCCCCCGCGCTTGCGCGCACTTCCAGCTTGCGCAGCGCGTCAGCCGCCCGCAACTGCTCCAGTCCCGCCGCCATCCAATCAGTGTGCCGTTCCATAAGAACCGCAATTCTAACAGTAAGTTGCATCAGGAAAAATTATTTAATGCTTGCATTGTTTCTGCGATACCTGTAGCTTCAAGGTCGATGGTGGCCATGGACGGCTGGATTGGTGACTGATGGAGGTGCACGAGGCGAAGTTTGGTTTGCGTTTGTGATGGATGAACGAGGCTCGCACGGAAGTTCCGGAGCGGGTGTTTTTTGAAGTAGAATTGTATTGTTGAGGTTTAGTAATTGTGAATATTTACGTTGGTAATCTTGCATATGGTACTGGTGAAGTTGAACTCCGTCAGGCGTTCGAACAGTTCGGTCAGGTCAGCTCGGCGAATGTGATCATGGATCGCGAGACGGGCCGTTCCAAAGGTTTCGGCTTCGTTGAGATGCCGAATGCTACAGAAGCAGCGGCGGCGATCGCGGGCGTGAACGAGAAGGATATCGGCGGACGCAACGTTCGTGTGAACGAAGCTCGCCCCCGTGACGACTCCGCCCCCCGTGGCGGTGGTCGCGGTGCCGGCGGCGGCGGCGGTGGCGGCGGCGGCGGCGGTGGCCGTCGCGCCTGGTAATCGGTCGCATACCGTTTACTGGACCGTAAGGTAGGGCCGGGAGAAATCCCGGCCCTTTTTGTTTTATAATTCCGCCTTGTCTATCCACCCGTAAAACTGGCAGAATGTCCAAAGATATGCGTCTATCAATCGTCGTTCCAGCGCACAACGAAGAGCACCGCCTCGGACGGATGCTGGATGCCTATCTGCCTGCCTTCGCGGCGCGCTACGGAGCTGACGTAGAATTTCTGGTTGTTGTCAACGGTTCGACCGACGGGACCGAAGGGCTGCTGCGGTCTTATGCCGCGCGTTATCCGCAGGTGCGTTGTCTGGTGGAACCGGCACGGGTGGGCAAAGGCGGGGCGCTGATGCTGGGATTTCGTGCCGCCAGCGGCAATATGATCGGGTTCGTGGATGCGGACGGATCCACGCCACCGGCGGCATTTCAGGAGTTGGTTGACAGGATTGGTGACGCCGGGGCTATCATCGCCTCACGCTGGCGGGCCGGGGCGGTGGTCAGCCCACGACAGCCTTTCGCGCGCCGCTTCGCCTCGCGGCTGTTCAACCGGCTTACCAATCTGATGTTCGGTCTGCGTCTTACCGATACACAGTGTGGCGCCAAGCTGATGCGGCGCGAAGCGCTTTTGAACGTGCTGCCGCATCTTGGCATTACGCGCTGGGCATTCGACGTGGATTTGCTTTTCCAGTTACGCCGCGCCGGGTTCTCTGTTGATGAGGTGCCCACCCGATGGCACGATGTCGAAGGCTCCAAGGTGCAGGTGGGGCGGGCTTCAGCGGAAATGCTGGCGGCCTTAATCCGCTTGCGGCTGATCTACTCCCCGTTCCGCTGGGTGGTGACGCTGTACGACCGTACGATCGTGCCTTTTCTGCATCCGCCGGGGTTTGAGGATGACCATCTGGTGCGGCACAGCATCCTGCTGATGGCGACTGCGCAGGTCGGCAATCTGGCTAACCTGCTCTATCAGGTGGCCATGATCCGCATGCTGAACGCCAGCGAGTACGGGGTGCTGGCGGCGATGCTGGGCATGTGGGCGGGGGCTAGCGGGCCAATCGGGGCGATGAATACTTCTGTGACCTACTACACCGCCAGGCTGGCGGGTGAAGGGCGGCGCGCTGACGTAGCGCCAATGGTGGTGGCCGTGCTCCGCGATACGGCCTGGGTGCTGATTCCGCTATTGGCAATCGCGTACTTCGAGCGCAATGCCATGGCGCACTTTTTCAATCTCTCCACGCCCGGCCCTTTCTTGCTGGCGGCCTCGGCGCTGGCTTTCTCGCTCTGGTCCAGCGTGGTGGGCGGCGCTCTAAGCGGTGTGCAGGCTTTTGTGTGGGCCTCCGCCGGGTCCATGGTCTGGGGCATATTACGCCTGATGCTCGGCATGCTTGTGGTGGCGGCGGGGGCCGGGGCCGTAGCGGCGCTCTGGGGCCACTGGTGGGCGCTGGCGGCTGGTTTGGTGGTTACGATGTGGGGCGTGCATGTCGTGCTCGGACGGTTGTGGGCACGGCCGGCCAGACCATCCGGGATGTACGTCTACTGCGGACGTTATCTCGTGGCGCTGACCGGTTACTCGGTGTTGGCAAATGCGGATGTAGTGCTGGTGAAGAAATTTTTCGATCCGCTGCAGGCGGGGCTTTTTGCCAAGGCGGCGATGCTGGCGCGGATCGCGTTCTTCCTGCCGCAACCGGTGGCCGGGGCGATGTTCCCGAAAGTCGTGTCAGGCGGCGAGTCCAGCGTTGCGAGCTGGCATACGCTCTTGAAGGGTCTGGCGCTGGTAAGCGTGTTGGTGGCCGGTGTGGGCGGCGTTTGTACGCTGTTCGCGCCGTGGATTATGGGGCTGCTGGCAAACACCCGCGATCCGCAGACGGTGTTTATATTCCGGGCAATGATTTGGGCGCTGGCGCCGCTGACGTTACTGGTGCTGGTGATGAACTACGAACTGGCCCAGCGCCGCTTCAGCGTCACGATTCCATTGCTGGCCGGCGCCCTTGGCTATTTAGGCGCCGTGAAGTTATGGCATACCGATATCTCGCAGATTATCATCGCGCTGGCCGTTGCAAGCACCGCCACCCTGTTAGTTGCCGTGGCCCTGCTGCCACGGACGCGCTCACTCCCCATAGCTGAAAATCTGACGGCTGAAGTTTCTCAGGCCGGAGCAACCATGGAGAAGTTGTCATGACTGCAAAAATGAAATTAAACGCGCGGCAATTACCCGCTGCGGTGCGTCGCGAATTGGATGCGCTGCCTGTTACCGACATCCACACGCACCTCTACGATCCCGCGCTGGGTAACTCGCTTTTATGGGGTCTGGAAGAGCTTCTGACATACCATTACCTCGTTGCCGAAGTTTTCCGCTGTCGCCCAGAGTTGGACAGCGCCGCCTTCTGGGCGCTTTCCAAGACCGCCCAGGCCGATCTAATCTGGGATGAGCTGTTCGTTAAACGTTCGCCGCTCTCGGAAGCCTGCCGCGGAGTGGTAACCGCGCTGAACGCCCTCGGCCTCGACCCGCAAGTGCGCACACTGACCCCGCTGCGCCGCTGGTTCGCTAAACAAAACACCCGCGATTACGTGAACCTGGTTTTCGACAAAGCCAATCTACGCCGGGTCTATATGACCAATGATCCATTCGATCCAACCGAGGCGGCAGGCTGGGTAAAACCGTTCGCGCGAGATCCGCGCTTTCTCGGTGTGCTGCGTCTGGATAGCGCGCTGATGGACTGGCCGCAACCCGTGCCACGGCTTGTCGATGCGGGGTTTCGCGTTGAAGCGGCCCTCAGCGGACGGACTATCGCCGAAATTCAGCGCTACCTGAACGTCTGGTCTGACCGCTTCGAATCGCGTTACATGGCCATCAGCCTGCCGCCCTCGTTCCGTTATCCCGAAGTGCAGTCGCCGCTCACGAACCTGCTGATCAAGGCCGTGCTGCCGGTGGCCGAATCACGCGGCATCCCGGTGGCAATGATGATCGGTGTGCGTAAGCTGGCCAATCCTGCGCTGCGGCTGGCGGGCGATTCGGTCGGGCTGAGTGATGTCGAAACAGTCGAGCGACTGGCGCGCGATTTCCCGAACACCCGTTTTCTGATTACAATGCTGGCCCGCGAAAATATGCACGGCCTTTGCATTGCCGCCCGTAAGTTTTCAAACATCCTGCCCTTCGGTTGCTGGTGGTTTCTCAATAATCCCAGCCTGATCGACGAGATCACGCGCATGCGGCTGGAATTGTTGGGGCTGAGCTTCGTGCCGCAGCACAGCGATGCGCGCGTGCTGGATCAGCTGCTTTACAAGTGGGCCCATTCGCGGGCCGTGATTGCCAGTGTGATGTCGGAAAAATACGCAGGTCTGCTGGAAGCCGGATGGTCCGTAACCCGCGCTGAAATCCGCCGCGACCTGACGCTGCTGCTTGACGTTGCGCCTTAGGTTTCACATGCAGGGCTGCGTCCAAGTTTATACCGGTGACGGCAAGTGCAAGACCACGGCTGCCCTGGGGCTTGCCGTGCGTGCTGTCGGAGCCGGGATGCGAGTCTTTTTCGGCCAGTTCATCAAGCGCGGCAACTTCAGCGAAATCACGATCATGCGCGAGCGTTTTCCTGAAATTACCATCGAGCAGTTCGGCAGTGGCCGCTTCATCAATGGCGTGCCGGCGGACGACGAGATCGCCGCCGCCCGGCACGGTTTGGAGCGCCTTGCCGGGGTGCTGCGAGCGGGACAGCACGAAGTGGTGATTGCTGACGAGGCTAACAACGCCTGTGCTGCCGGACTTTTCCAGAAAACCAGCCTGCTGGCGCTGCTCGATGCGCGTCCGCCGCACGTGGAATTGATTATCACCGGACGTCAGGCTTCGCCGGAATTAATTGCCCGGGCGGATCTCGTCTCCGAGATGCGCTGCATTAAACATTATTACGACGCCGGTGTGCCCGCCCGGCTCGGGATTGAAATGTGATTTTGGGCTGTCCATTTGAGGCTTGCCTTTCGTCCTGAGGTCAGCCATAACTCATGCACCCCTGCATAAGGTGAAAATTATGACGAGTAATCTATCTGGCGCACATCGAAATTCAAAACTGACTGCGGTTCCCGCTGTGACGGAAGCCGCCGAGCCGCAGCCGATTCCAGCTGGAACTCCGGCGTTCGACTGGGGAACCATCCTGGAAGCCGTTCAAAATCAGGGCAAGCGCTGGGCGCTGCCGGTGTTGGTGGTCGTGGTCGTGATGGCGGGGTTTTACGGCTATCGCGGATATCAGGAAAAGCAAATACAAACGGCAGCCACACTGTTGGCGGACGCCCGCGATCTGCGGCCGCTGCAGGAGATCGTCACGCGCTACGCCAAAACACCCTCAGCACCATCGGCCATGTTGATCATTGGCCGCGAAATGTATCAGTCCGGTGACTACGCTGGTGCGGTTAGCCTTTATCAGCGTTTCGAAAAGGAATTCCCAAAGCACCCGCTGAGCGCTGTCGCCGCAATGGGGCAGATTCAGTGCACGGAAGCCATGGGGCAGGTGACAGAAGCCGCCGAAGCCTATACGCGCTTTGCCCAGGCCAATGCGGGGCACTATCTGACGCCGCTCGCAACGCTTGGCCGGGCGCGTTGTCTCGCCAGCATGGGACGCAGCGAAGATGCCCGTCAGGTGTATGAGGAGTTCATCGCCGCCAATCCCAAGAGCCCCTGGGCGCGCGACGCCGAAGATGCCATCGCGGAAATGCAGCGTATCAAGCGCCAGGCCCCGCTTCCAACCGTGCTGCCCGGACCGGTGGTGGCCGCGCCCGCTGCTGCAGCGAATGTCAATTCTGTAAAGACGCCGAACAGTGGACAGTGAGAGACACTGGCATTTCGGGCTAGGTTTTCAGCGGTTTGTATGGCGGCAGGCTGACGCAGCATCGGGACGGGACTGCGACAGTCGCGGGTTCAGGTCGTAACAGTATCTGCCGCCTGCCGGAGGCAGGCGGCGGTATCGTTATCAGGCAGAGTGCTTCAACTCAGGCTTACGTCTTATCCTGACTGGACGACGTTTTCTTGAGGTCATTTTCAGCCTCTTTTTTGACGTCCGCTTCCGTCTGCTTCGCCACGCCGTTTTCGCCTTCGGCGCGCCCCTTCTTGAATTCGCCCAGACTGCGACCTAACGAACGCGCCAGGTCGGGCAGTTTACGCGCGCCAAAAAACAACAGAATCACAGCCAGCACAATCAGCAACTCAGGCAATCCAATGCGTCCCATCGGTATTTCTCCTTAACTCCGCCGTCTGGCGGAACTCTCTGGTAAGCATACAACGGCACTCTTGATTTGTATAGTCAGCTATCCGCGCCGTACCGCCCGCTGGAGTTCACGTTCGGAAGTTTCCCGGCGCAAGCGGTCGCGCTTGTCGGGTTCTTGTCGTCCCCGGCAGATCCCCAATTCCAATTTCAGCCACCCTTTGCGAAAAAAGGCGTTCAGCGGCACCAGCGTCAACCCTTTTTGCGCCAAATGCGCTCCGAGCTTTGTGATTTCTCTGGTATGCAATAAAAGGCGCCGTGGCCGTTCGGGTTCGTGATTGAACTGGTTGCCGCAGGCGTAAGGGGCGATTTTCACCCCGTAGAGAGTCGCCTGGCCATTCTCGATGCGGGCAAAACCGCCAATCAGAGTCAGTCCGTTGTCACGGACCGACTTGACTTCTGTGCCCAGAAGTTCGAGCCCCACCTCGATCCGCTCCAAAACCTGATAGTCGTGCAGGGCTTTGCGATTGGTCGCAACGCGTCCGGAACCGTCATGGTCCGCAGCGGAAACCATGTTTAGCCGCCTTCTTACGGCGTCTCGTCTGCGACGCGAGCCTTGTCAGTCGTACTGAAGAATCCGATTTCGGCCGTCATCTTGCCGCTTACGATTTCACGCATGGCGATATCAATCCGCTCATCGCCTTTTTCGGGTTTGATATAAGGACGCATTCCGGCGTTCAACTGCCGCACGCGACGTGACAACATGTTGACAAGCTGCGGAACACTTGGGACGTGCAGGCGGGTCTGTTCAAATAATTCAACATTCAAAATAGTGTCTCCTTTAAAAGGTGAACGGGGCGCATTTTAGGCGCCCCGTTCACTCGAGTCAACCTAGAGCCGGCGGGATCAATAGTCTCCCATGCCGCCCATACCGCCCATGCCACCGCCGCCGCCACCAGGCGCCGACATGGCTTTCTCTTCCTTCGGGGCTTCTGTCACGACGCATTCCGTCGTAAGCAGCAGGCCGGCGATGGAGGCCGCATTCTGCAGCGCCATACGCGTTACCTTGGTCGGATCGAGCACGCCGTCCTTGATCAGATCGGTATACTCACGGGTCGCGACGTTGAAGCCTTCGGCGCCTTTGCGCTTCTTGACTTCCTGCACGATCACGGCGCCTTCCAGTCCAGCGTTGCTTACGAGCTGGCGGAGAGGTGCTTCGATCGCGATGCGGATGATCTGGACGCCAATGGCTTCGTCGCCCTTGAGCTCCAGCTTGTCCAACGCCGGCTGACAGCGCAACAGCGCCACGCCACCGCCCGCCACAACGCCTTCTTCAACGGCCGCACGCGTCGCGTGCAGCGCGTCTTCGACGCGGGCTTTCTTCTCTTTCATTTCGCTCTCGGTCGCAGCGCCAACCTTGACGACGGCCACGCCGCCGGCAAGCTTCGCCAGACGTTCCTGCAGTTTTTCGCGGTCGTAGTCCGAGGTGGTTTCCTCGATCTGACGGC
>JBAXJV010000057.1:0-11751 GCA_037137675.1 bacterium
ATAACGCAGCGGCGCGCATGGAACCCATAAAATTCAGCATATTGTACATACTGGCATATGTTTGATGCTCAAAGGGCAGATCTACTCTCAGCAGCGCCAAATTTGCGTCATACACGTTCTCCGTTGAACCAAGCTGACTTGACGCCGTTGCGAGATCCTCAAGCACTTGATCAGGGGTAAGATTTATATTAACGGTTTCCGATGGCGTGACGCCATTGGCAAAATTACTGTAAAGCTGCATGTCTGAAGGAGAAAGCTGGACCTTGAGTACTAAATTTGTGCCATCGGTTGTGTAACAGTTGGCAATAACATTGCTGTACACCATAAACAATTGGGCAAGCTCAATGCTCGATTGTTTGAGCGGCAGCATGGCGTTATTGTAATCTTGGTCACGTTGCTCTTGCGTGATTACCGCAAGCGCATCGTCCATGTTCTGCTCAAAATTATCCAAATTCGCCTGTAGATTTTCGATCATGCCTTGCGTGGCTGTGATTTGACTGCTGATCTCGTCCAGCTTGCCGTCAGTTGTTCCGCCCAGTATGCTCAGCAACGTGGCCACCCCCTTGCTATCGGTCGTATTGCCGATCGCGGTCAGAACGTTACAAAGCTCATATTCTACAAGCTGCACACCCATATATGAGAACAAACCGCTGAAAAAGCCTTCAGCCTTTGCGGGCTGGCACGAAAAAACGATGCTTAGCGCCAAGACCATCGAAGCGATCTTATTCTTCATGTCGGACTTCCTTTTGAAAAAAACCATGAAAAAATACCACATATTTCCAGAATTGTCCAGCCAGCTACTGGCGCGATCCGTAATATGGCACCTGCCCCCCGCGACCTTACGTCGCGGGTGCGCATGATTGTTGGAACCCGCAAGCGTTTCCAACAATCGTCCGTTCCTGCCGCGCGAGGCGGCAGGGGACAAGAGCCATTCGTTACTGCCGCGCGAGGCGGCAGGGGACAAGAGCCATTCCGTTCCTGCCGCGCTAGGTGACAGGGGACAAGAGCCATCAGGTATCCGGCCAGCAAGCTGTAACGGTCAGGGCAATGCCGCCGCGGGGATTGAAAACGCCGCGCACGCGCAGGCGGCGGGGGCGGATGGAGCGCACTATATCGTCCAGCACGCGATTGACCACCGCCTCATGAAAGGCGGGATGGGAACGGTAACTGAACAGATAGAGCTTGAGCGACTTGCTTTCCAGGCACAGCTTATCAGCCACGCACTCGATCTCGATACGTCCAAAGTCGGGCTGGCCGGTAATCGGACACAGGCAGGTAAATTCCGGACAGTCGAAGTTGATCAGATAGTCACGCCCCGCATAGCGGTTTGGAAATGCCTCCAGCCTGGCATCGTCCGGGCTAGCCGGGTAGTGCGTATGGCTGACGCCCAGCAGCCGCAGTTTTCCATCCGCCGTTGGCATCGCCTTAACTTGGCGGACCTTTGATCTTGTTTTCATAATTTGTCACCTGATTTTGAGCGTGGCCAGTCCGAGCAGGGCACAGAGAATTGAAAGGATCCAGAAGCGGATTGTAACCTGAGTCTCGCTCCACTTCCGCAGTTCAAAATGGTGATGAATCGGGGCCATCGCAAAAATGCGCTTGCCGCGCAGCCTGAAGGATGCCACCTGTAAAATCACGCTCACCGCCTCCATCACAAAGACGCCACCCACCAGCACGAGCACGAGTTCCTGCTTGATTGAAATCGCAACCATAGCGATCGCGCCACCCAACGCCAGGCTGCCGGTGTCGCCCATGAATACCTGCGCGGGATGACAATTGTACCACAGAAAACCCAGGCTGCCGCCGAGCAGGCAGGCGCAGAACACTACCAGCTCGCCGCTGCCCGGCACGTATGGCACAAGCAGATACTTTGCCAGCGTCACGTTGCCAGCCACGTAAGCCATGATCAGGTAGGTGGTGGCAACTGACCCGGTGCAGCCGATTGCCAGACCATCGAGGCCATCAGTCAGATTCACTGCATTGGTTGCACCAACAATGATCAGCGTCACAAACAGTCCCGTCAGCAGGACGCCCATATCAGCCACCACCGGCGCCTTGCAGAACGGCACCATCAACTCGCGGGCGTGCACGCTGGTCGCGGGGTGCAGCAGCAACACCCCGGTCACAACAATTCCCCAGGCGACTTCGATCCAGAACTTTGTCCGCGCCCGCACGCCGCGCGAGTGACGGCCAAGCAATTTAGCGCGGTCGTCGAAAAACCCGATCATTCCCATCAGAACCATAGTGGTCAACGTCAGCGCGACGAAAATATTGGACGGCACACTCCAGAGCAGCGTTGAGACCACCACCGAAAAAACAATCAAAATGCCGCCCATGGTCGGCGTCCCCTTTTTTCCGGCATGCGGCGGCGCGGGGGCATCGGCTTCGTCGGCGCGCACGACCTGCCCGATTTTAAGCCGCCGCAATGTGCGGATCACAAATGGCGCAAGCAGCAGGCACAGCAGAAACGCCGTGGCCGCACCCAGCGCTGCGCGGAAGGTGATATATCGAAAGAGCCGCAGCCAGGGGGTTGCGTCACTCAGGGTGTGAAGGTAATAGAACATGGGGAATGTGTTCGGTGTCCGGTGTTCGGATGGAGATGATGCTCTGGTTCTTGGTTAAACTGTTCACTGTTTACTGATTACCATCTTGAACGCGGCCAGCACTTCCTCAAGCTTCATGCCACGGGAGGCTTTTAGCAACACCGCATCGCCCGGATGGAGATGCTCAGCGAGGGCCCGGGCCGCAGCGGCGTGAGTGGTGCATTCTAGCACAGGGAAGCGTGCGCCTGCATCACGGACGGCGCCAGCCAGCTGCGCGGCCAGGGGACCGAGAGTAATCAAACCGGCCCACGGCCCCGCCGCCGCCTGCCGGCCAATTCCGGCGTGGCTGGATTCCGCCTGCACGCCAAGTTCCAACATGTCGCCCAGCATCAGCCATCGCTGGCCAGCCACGGGCGTGTCGGCGAAGGTGCGTAAAGCGGCGGCCATGCTGAGCGGATTGGCGTTGTAGGCGTCGTTGATCACCATCACCCCGCCCACGTCGAGTTGCTGCCAACGCATGGGCGGCGCTACAAAATCCGCCAGCCCGGCCTCGATTTGCGACCACGCAAGGCCTTGTCCGCGGGCTGCGGCGATGGCCAGCAGGGTGTTGGTCACATGATGATCACCGGGCAGCGGTGGCCGGAATTTGAAACACTCGCCGCTGGCCGTTTCAGTCACACCGGCAGGTGCACCGGGACGCGGTGGCAGCGTGCCAAAATAATCTGCCGTAACACGTTGCCGTGAAATCGTCACCACCCGCCCGGGCGCCCGCCGTGCCAGCGCACCGGCCAATTCACCGTCAGCGTCAAGCACCGCCGCGCCGCGACCGGTGAGCGCTTCAAAAAGCATCGCCTTTTCGCTGGCAATCGCTTCCAGATTCTGGAAAAACTCGATATGTACCGGTCCGATGTTCGAAATCAAAGCCCAGTCTGGCCGCAATAGACCGGCCAGTGGCGCCATTTCTCCAGGGTGACTAATGCCAACCTCCAGCACAGCGGCGCGGTCGGTGGGTTCCACAGCAAGCAGACTGAGCGGCAAGCCGAGGTCGTTATTCCAGTTGCCGCGGCTGCGGGCAGTGGGCCAGGCCGCAGCAAGCATCGAAGCGAGCAGCTCCTTGACGGTCGTTTTGCCGACGCTGCCGCTGACGCCGGTCACTACGGTGCCGCTCAGCGTCAAGCGGTAACCGGCGGCAATGCGTCCAAGCGCTGCCAGCGGATCGTCAACCACCAATACCGGGCCGGGCAGCGGGTCGGGCAGCCGGGCATCGCACGCGACCAGCGCACCACCAGCGCCCATTGCAAAAGCCTGTCCAAGGAAGTCGTGCCCGTCGGCGCGCGTGCCGCGCAAAGCGACAAACAAGTTGCCTGCCTGAATAACGCGGGTGTCGTTCGTCACGCCGCTCAGCGGGAGCGCGGGCGGGGCGGGACGCCATCTTCCGCCACTCCAGGTGGCCAGGTTATCGTAAGTCCAGAAAGGCATGGCGTCACCCTGATTCCTGAAGTGCGCGGCGAGTCTCTTCGCGATCATCGAAGGGAACGATTGTGTTAGCGAATTCCTGCGTCGTTTCGTGTCCTTTGCCGGCAATCAGCACAAAATCGCCAGCGCGCGCCAACGTCAGAGCACGCCGGATGGCCTTGGCACGATCGGACTCAATTTCACACGATCCGCCTTCGCCATAACCGGCGCGAATCGCCGCAAGTATGGCCAGAGGATCCTCCTTACGTGGATTGTCGGAGGTCAGCACAACGTGATCGGCCAGCTGCCTGGCTACGGCGCCCATCAGGCCGCGCTTGATGATGTCGCGATTGCCACCGCAACCAAAGACCACGATCATGCGGCCCGCATGCCCGACGCGCAATTCATTCAGTGTCGTCAGCGCCTTGTTCAGCGCATCGTCGGTATGGGCGTAATCCACAAAAATCTGCAGCCCCCGGCAATTAGAAATTGGCTCCATGCGTCCCGGCACCGACAGCACGGCACCAATAGCGCGCAGGACAACCTCCGGTGCAATGCCGAGCGCGGTCGCAGTGGCAAAAGCACTGAGCGCGTTATACACGTTGAAGCGCCCCAACAGGTGTAGCGCAAGCGGAAAGCGGCCATGGCCGGTGACAATAGTAAGCTGGCTACCATCTGGTCCCAGCACAACGTCCACCGCACGCACCTGAGCCACGGGGCTGGAGATGCTGTAAGTCACCACTGACGCGGTCAACGGCAGCGCGGCCAGACGCGCACCGTAGGGATCGTCGAGATTGATTACGGCTACGGCCTGTCGGGCGTTGCGGCCGAGTTCCGTAAAGAGGCGGCACTTGGTTTCGAAGTAAGCATCCATGGTGTCATGGTAGTCCAGATGATCGCGCGTCAGATTGGTAAATAGAGCGGCATCAAAATCAACCCCTCGCACGCGCCCCTGATCGAGGGCGTGCGAGGATACTTCCATCACCACGCTGCGACAACCGGCCTGCAACATCTGGTCAAAAAGCGCATGTAGATCCGCCGATTCCGGCGTTGTGCGGTGCGCAGGAATCACGCGTTCTCCAAATTCGTACTGCACGGTGCCAATCAATCCCGGCGCCCAGCCGGCATCGGCCAGAATGCGCCGCAGCAGATAAGCCGTAGTCGTTTTGCCATTGGTGCCAGTGACACCCAGCACGCGCAGGCGGGCGGCGGGGAACCGGTGCATGGCAGCGGCGGCCTCGGCCAGCGCCTGACGTACATTGCGCACCTGAATACAGGTTATATCGTGCTTAGGGCAGCCCGGATGCGATGAAAGGATTGCCGCCGCGCCGCGCTCGACAGCTTCGTCAACATAGGCCCAGCCGTCGGCGTGCGTGCCGGGCATGGCGACGAAAAGCCCGCCACGGCGCACATGGCGGGAATCGTAAGCAATGCCGGAGATCTCGATGCCAAGCGAACCCTTGATCGCGACAACCCCGGTCAGAGCGCGTACGATGAGGTCAAGTTTCATCGTGTGTTTTTCAAGGTTTACCCGCCATGTCAACAGGAAGCGCCAACGGCGACCGCGGCACATCCAGATAGCGCATGGCTTGTTCGGCGATTTCGGAAAAGGCCGGTCCGGCAACCATGCCGCCAGTATGCAGAGGTTGCGGATTGTCCACCACTACGATCAGCCCGATTTCCGGCTTATCCGCAGGCAGGAATCCGACGAAGGAAGCCATGTAGTCGGTTTCCGAATAGCGCCCGCCAATCACCTTCTGCCCGGTGCCGGTTTTACCGGCGACCCGGAAGCCCGGCACCGCCGCCCGCACGCCGGTCCCGCCCGTCTCAGTCACACGCACCAGCATTTCCCGCATCGCGGCTGCGGTTGACGTCTTAATCGGATGTGCAAGCACCGTGGGGCGGTTCTCGCGCAGTATTGCGCCATTGTCGGCCATGACACTGCGGACAACATACGGCTTCATGTAAGCACCATCGTTAGCAATGCAGCAAAGCAGTCCGAGCATCTGGAGCGCAGTAACAGCCACGCCCTGCCCCATGGCAATACGGCTGGAACTGATCGCGCTCCACTTGGCATAAGGCGCTACAATGCCGCCTTCTTCTCCGGGCAGATCAATGCCCAGGCGATGGCCGAATTGGAAGGCTTTCAGATACGTCTCCAGCTGCGGCCCCCCAAGAGCAACGGTAATTTTGGCCGCACCGATATTGCTCGATTTCTGGAGCACATCGGCGACGCTGAGCACGCCATAGGGGTGCGTATCACGCAGGACTTTTCCCTGATACCACCAGCGCCCGTTCTCGCAGTCGAATTTATTTTCCGCCGTTACTATGCCTTGATCAAGCGCCGCCATAATGGTCGCCACTTTAAATGTCGAACCGGGCTCATAGGTGTAGCCGATCGCACGGTTCATGCGCTGCAGATCGGTGCTGGCGCGGAAGCTGTTCGGATCGTAGTTGGGGCGGCAGGCCATCGCCATGATTTCGCCGGTTTTGATCCGCTCGACAATGGCCCAGGCGGATTCAGGATGATGACGTTCCATTACAGTATCTAGTGCGCGCTCGACCATAAACTGCACCTGCTGGTCTATCGTCAGCGCAATGTTGGCACCGGGCTTCGCCGCCGTCTCCGTGATGCGCCGGTCGGCCATTTCACGGCGTCTTCCATCTCGATAGCCGACGATCTCTCCCGGGGTTCCACGCAGAAATTTCTCCAGAGACTGCTCCAGGCCGGCGCTGCCAACGCCCTCGTCATTAACATAGCCCAGCACGTGGCAAAGCGTCGCGCCCTGCGGATAACGGCGCACGACGGACGGCGTTGTGAAGACTCCCGGCAACTTTAGCAGCGCTAGTTGCGCAGCTACATTCGTAGTGACTTGCCGGGCGACGCGTTCGAAATGGCGGTCAGGCACACTCAGTCGCTTTTCCAGCGCAGCCACGTCCACGCCCGGCAACACCCGCGCCAGTTCACGCGCCACCACTGGTACGCGGTTGGTAAGTTGGATGAGCTTGGGATCGGCGCACACATCCACGCATGGCCAATCAATCGCCATGATTGTGCTGGGCGTGCTATTGTCCGCGATCATCCCGCGGTGACTGCTGATGGGTTCGTGAAGAATCCGTCCCTTAACAGCAATCTCCCGTTGTTCCGGTTCACTCCAAAGGTGCAACCGTACCAGCTGCACAACCAGCCCGGACAAAGCCAGCACCAGAGCGGCAGCAACCAGCGTCAACCGGACGCGCCTGATTGTCTCAGTCATGAGCCATGACCACACCTGTCCGCAGATGTGACAACTGTGTCTCAACATGCTGCGTAGAGCGCGACGCAAGCACGGAGCGCGACGCACCTCCCAGACGCACCACCTGCTCGTCTGCCGGCCAGTGCATCACGAGGCCATTTTTTTTCAAAGAAGCCTCAACGCTACCTGTGGAGGAAAGTCGAGCCCACTCACTGCGGGCCCGGTTCAGATCCTCCTGCAACCGCGAGCGCTCTGCCTCAAACCGCTTGATTTCATGGCCGAGCGAGTCGCGCTTGGTCTCAATACAAACATAGAGCAACCCAAGTGCGCAGAGTGCTACGATAAACGCGGCCAAAGATGCTGGGACAGAACCCGTGCGCGATTCCACCTGCCGTCGGTTGCGTGCCATAATTTGTCACTCCCTGCGTACTGCCACGCGCAGCTTGGCGGACCGTGCGCGCGGGTTATCCGCCACTTCGGTCTCACCAGCCATCACTGGCTTCCTCGTCAAAACAGCCACCGCCGGCTGTTCTCCAATCCAATTTTCTCCGCCCGCTTCCAGCGCTTCCCATCGCCCGGCATGCCGGCGAAAGCAGCCTTTAACCCGCCGGTCTTCCAGGCTGTGGAAACTGATTACAGCCAGCCGTCCACCCGGCTTCAACAAATTCAAGCCTGCTTCCAGGCCGCGATCAAGGGCGTCCAGCTCACCATTTACTACAATCCGCAGGGCTTGAAATACCTGCGTCGCCGGATCAATCCGACCGCGCCGTCCACCCTTGGCGCGCGCCACTACAGACGCCAGATCGGCCGTCCGCGTCAACGCCGCCGCCTTGCGGGCAGCGACAATTGCGCGGGCAATCCGCCGCGCCAATGGCTCCTCCCCGTAACACACAAACCACTTCGCCAGCTCCTCCTCCGAAGCACTGTTCAGCAAGTCCGCCGCCGTCGGCCCGTTACTTGCGTCCATGCGCATATCCAGCGGCCCGTCGGCGCGGAAACTGAACCCGCGCTCGGGAGTGTCGAGCTGGTCCGAAGACACTCCCAAATCCAGCAGCACTCCATCCAGCGCCGCAAATCCGCATGCCGCCGCATGCGCAGACAAATCGCCGTAGTTGCCATGTACAAACACGCACACAGCCCCATAAGTTCGCAGCCGTTCGCGCGCCCGCTTCAGCGCATCCAGATCACGATCAATCACCAAGATCCGCCCTTGCGGACCGATCCGCTCTGCCAGCATCGCCGCGTGCCCACCGCTCCCGGCCGTCCCGTCGGCAAAAACACCGCCCGGCCGTGGATCAAGACTGGCTACAACTTCAGCGGCTAGTACGGATTGGTGCATGATCTCGCAATCGAATCGCATGCCCGGGCCCGCGATCCAGAAACACGCCACCCAAACGCAATCCTGTATGCCCTACGAACTGGTACCCGGCGGAGCCGCGCGGGCGCCAGCCAAACCACAGCCAGCGCAGCCATCCGGGCCGCAGAAACCCGCCCGACAGCGCCCGATCCGCTTCTATAAATTTAACCGTGCTCATGTTCGTCACCATCACAGTTACGCATCTGCAATGCTACAAGCCGATGTGCTGCGCGACATCCGCGATATTAATATCGCTGCGCCGCTCAGCCGCGATCCACAGCTTCGGACTCCACAACTCGAAATACTGCAATGCTCCAACCAGTTTGACATCGCCTTCAATCCGCGCGTAAGCCAGCAGGTCATCGTTCACCCGGATACGCCCCTGCGTATCCAAAGTAGCCATTTGCGACTGTGATCCCAACGTTCGCGCCAGCGCCCGCACCCGTGGATCAGCAATCGACTGCTGCCGCAATTTGTCCAATTTAAGAATCATTTCGCGTGCCGGATAGACCGTCAGATAGGGCTCATCCAGACCGCGCAAAACATACACACTGTTCGGCTGACCCACGCAGTCCCGCCATTCCGACGGAATGGTAAGCCTCCGCTTGGGATCTAATGAATGCGCAAATACGCTGGCAAAAATGCCTTGCGCAATTCCACCGCCTGCGGTAGCCGGATATTCCTGCACCACTCTTTTAAACCCCCTCTCTACACTTCGTGACACTATTCAACACTTTGTCCCACCACTGGTCAATCAAATTTCTAAAATTGTAGGTTTTTTCGGGATGGTCTCGGGAGGGTTGGAGGGCTATGGGTGGAGGTCAGTCCGATTTAATTCTGTCTTCCACCATCAACACTCAACCAGATCCGGCTGGCTACTTCACCACGGCGCCGGGGGGCAGGTCACCATCTACGGTCACGATGCGCATGACGCCGCCGCTCGAGGCTGCGAGTAACATGCCCTGCGACTCCAAGCCCCGGATTTTTGCCGGCTTGAGATTGGTCACAACCACGACGGTTTTGCCTGCGAGCGCCTCGCTGGCGTAGTGCTGCGCGATGCCGGCCACGATTTGCATCGTCACTCCGCCGGCATCCACCGTCAGCTTCAACAGCTTGTCCGCCGCCGGCACTTTTTCCGCCGTCAAAATACGCGCCGCACGCAGGTGCACTTTCTGGAAGTCTGCGTATTCGATGAGCGCAATGCCGTCCGGCACCACATCCGCAGCTTTTTTCAGAACCGGCGTCGCCGTTACCGTATCCGGCGCTTGTACCTTCGGCGCCGTGACCACCGCCGCAGGCGCAGAGTGAATGCGCGGGAAAAGCGCCTGCACGGCGCTCATCTTAGTGCCTGGCACTAGCTGTCCCCACTGTTGCAGTCCAGCCATATCGGGCGCATCGGGCGACAGCCCCAAGGCCGTACGCAGCTCAGTCATCTTGCCTGGCATCACGGGATAGAGCAGCGCGCTAACAATGCGCAAAGTCTCGGCACAGGTGTAAAGCACCGTACCCAGCGCGACCGTATCGCCACCGGCCTTGGCCAGCGCCCAGGGCTTGCGCCCGTCAATATAGCGATTGGCTTCGCGCAGCACGCCTCCCACCGCCGCCAGCCCCAAATCGAGGCGCATGCCTGTAATGGAATTGCGCATCGTTTCGGCCGAGGCCAAAGTCGCGTCGCGCAAGCGTGTTTCCTCTGCGCCCGGCACGCCGGCGGCAGGCAGGGCTCCGCCGCAGGCGGTACCGATCAGATGCAACACGCGGCTCAGCACATTGCCAAGGTCGTTGGCCAAATCCGTGTTGTAGCGCCGCACGAAAGCCTCTTCGGTAAAACCAGCATCCTGCCCGAGCACCATTTCAGCCATCAGAAAGTAGCGAAAGGCGTCTACGCCGTAGCGTTCAGCCATTTCCATCGGATTCACCACGTTGCCATCGGACTTGCTCATCTTGCTATCGCCGATCAGCCACCAGCCGTGCGCAAACACCATCTCCGGCAGCGGCAGCCCCATGGCGTGCAACATTGTCGGCCAGTAGACTGTGTGCGTGGTGAGAATGTCCTTGCCGATCAGCTGCAGCGACGCCGGCCACCAGCGCGCGAAAGCCGCGTCGCCCGCCATGTAACCCACCGCGCTGATATAGTTGACCAGCGCGTCGAACCAGACGTAGCAGACGTAGTCGGAATCAAAGGGCAGCTCGATTCCCCAGTTCAGCCGGCGTTTGGGCCGCGAGATACAGAGGTCATTCAGCGGCCGGCGCAGAAAACCCAGCGTTTCATTGCGGCGCGCATCAGGCTGAATGAAGGACGGGTGGTCTTGAATGTACTGCACCAGCCACTCTTGATGGCGGCTCATGCGGAAAAAATAATTAGCCTCCTGAATGCGCTCCACCGGACGATGACAGTCTGGACAAGACTGGCCGTCGAGATCCTTTTCGGTGAAGAACCGCTCGCACGGCACACAGTACCAGCCATCATATTCGGCGCGGTAAATTTCCCCGCGCGCATAAAGGTCCTGCAAAATCTTTTGCACAACGGTCGTGTGGCGCGGCTCGGTTGTCCGGATGAAGTCGTCGTGGGTAATCTCCAGCTTCTTCCACAGCTCTTGAAAACGCACAACTGTACGATCGGCCTGCTGCTTGGGCGTAAGCCCTTCACGGGTCGCAGCCTGCTGGACCTTTTGCCCGTGCTCGTCCGTGCCGGTCAGAAACCATGTTGGCCCACCGAGCAACCGGTGGTAGCGCGCCAGCACATCCGCCAGAATGGTCGTGTAAGCGTGCCCGATATGCGGGCGGTCGTTGACATAATAAATCGGCGTGGTGACGTAAAATTCGTGACGGTCCATGGTATAAGCCTCCGGGAAGACATCCTACGCCGTCGGCAGCGGATTGTCACGCTGCGGAAGGATGGACCTGCTACACTTCCCCTGTGCACACTCTTAACAAATCCGCCGTTTTGCTACTGGCATTCTTGAAAAAGCAGCGCTTCGTCATCGCAAGCTGCAGCGCCGTTTTTATTGCCGTAGCGGCCATCGAGCTCTATTCGGGGCGCTCCCCGCTCGGACCTGACGGACACTTCGGCTGGTGGGACGGCGATATCTGGGGGAGCGAGAATTCGCAGCGCGTCGCGGACGCCTATTCCTTCTCGCACATCATCCACGGCCTGCTCTTA
>JBAXJV010000058.1:0-11741 GCA_037137675.1 bacterium
GACCAAGCATCTCCGCGCCGCCGTCCAGCCCCTCGACTTCCACCCGCGCACCTTCGGCATAATCCCGCAGCCGGCGCTTGAGCGACGGCACCGCCGTCATGCGTCCGGAGGCGTCGGGACTCAACAGCGCGCGCTCCGCCGCCGCGCCGAACAGCCATTTTCGCGCTTCGCGGTCGTAGGCCATCAGGGACGGAAATACATCCCGGATCACCGCCCCCGCACCAGTCTCCGTCAGATGCGGAACCACGGGATATCGCCCCCGGTCGCCAGCCACAACCACCGTGTTGGTGGTGCCAAAATCTATGCCCAGCCGCGCCATTTATGGCCTCCGGTTCACGGCCACCGCCGCGCGTTGCGCCACCACACCACGCGCCGTGCGCCAGCCCGACGCCAGCGTGTCCACAATTACGCCGTCCGGCGTCGCCGCTTCGTGTCGCTCGGCCCGCACCTCGTGAATGGAAGGATCGAGATAGTCCAGCCGCTCGGCCTCGAACGGCATCGCGCCCAACTCCTCAAGCACCTTATCGAGCCCGCTGAGCGCGTCCTTGGCCGCACCGCGCGCCAGATTCCCGCGCGCTATTACCAGCGCACGGGTCAACATTTCCGACCGTTCTTCCAGCAACTCGCTCAATAAACGGCGCAAAGAGTCCACCGTCCCCTCCAGCGCCGCGTCGCCGGACGCGACCGGACGCGGCGAAAGCTTTGCGGTCAACAGCTCCAGGCATTGCACGGTTTCCACATGCATCCGCTGCGCAGCGGCCAGCGTCAATCCGCAATCCTGGCGCGCCGCCGCCTTGGACTCCACAACCTTACCGGCCCCCATCACCCGCGCCAACGGCGCTACCGGATCCGCCGCCCGCGCCGCCGCCGCTTTAATCCGCGTCACCGCAGAGCTCTCCGTCGCAGACTTCTTCACCTTCTTCAATATTGCCTTTTTAATCGCCATATCCGCCTCCATTGTATCTGTTTGGTCAATCTTTCTTCCTGGTTTTGTCGTATTCCAGTTCCGCGATTATCAGATGTTCGCTCATCACATGCGTTAATAAATTGACGCCTATTCCAGCCATGATCACCGGCAGCATATACAGCGCTACTGAAAACTCCGATGCGAAAATCAGGTTGTCACTGATGTCCATTGTCATTTTGGATATCATGCTCAGCCTCTTGATCAATATCACATCCAGCCCGGAGAGCACAATCAGGGCGATCGCAATGACCACGATTGCAATACGCGATACCTTTCGCTTTCTAATCAGCCAGACGTAAAGGATCGCCGGCATCAACAGAGACACGACCACCAGGCCAAAAAACTCTCCCTGCAAATACACCGAATTTATTGTGTTCATGAGTTATTTCCCGATCCACCATCCACCTATTCCCGCCGCGCCAGGCCAGCCAGCATCCGCAGCACGATCTGGCCGACGTGCTGCAGGCTGGCGGCGCTGAGTTTGTCCGGCGTGTCGTCGAGGGTGTGCCAGTAGTTGTTCTCACCCGGACGGGCGCCGTACTGGAAATCAATCAGGTCCACCGCCGGCATGCCCGCCATCAAGAAGGGCACGTGATCGTCCAACATCGCGCCGTCGAACAAAGAAACCTGATTCCGGGCGCCCGCTGCGCGCGCTGCATCAAACACCGCCTGCAACAGCTCAGGCGTACCGTTGCGCGGCAGGGTCAATGTCAAATCGCGGTCGCCAACCATATCGAGCACGACCACAGCCCGCACCTGGCCCGCCGTGCCGCTGCGCCGCAAACGCGCAGCCTCGTGGCGGCTGCCATGCAGTCCGTCATGCGGACCGTACTCCACAGCGCACTCCTCGCCGTCCAAAGCCACCAGCCGCACGGTCAACGGCGGAGGGGCCCCGGCCGCCAGCACGCGCGCCAGCTCGATAATCGCACCCATCCCCGATCCTGAATCGTTGGCGCCCATAAACCCGCTGCCAATTCCGCCCTTGGCATCGTAGTGCGCCACCAGCAGCACAAGATTGGAACCAGCGCCGGGGATTTCGACACTGAGATTGCGGAAAGTCCCGCGCCCGCCGGGAATTGGATCTTCAAAGCGCTCAATTTGCGGAACAACGCCAGCGGCGCGGAAGCGTCCGGCAAGGTGCTGCATCGCCCGTTCAGAACCCGGCGTATTAGCGACGCGCGGCACGATTTCCGCCAGCGCCACAGCCTCCACCAAGGCCCGTTCTCCTGAAAACGCCGCGTAGTCGGGCGCCCAATCCGCGCGGGCCGGCACCACCGCCCGACGGCAGGACACGCCGGCCATCAGCGCCATTATCAACAAAATCGCGCTGCTCCAAATGCCGCAGAATGTCGCCCGCATCTTCCGCCCCACGTCAATACTGGTATAATGCGCTTCCAGAGAACATCCTCACAGTCAGGATCTCTTTCCGTATTTCCAAGCCTCATCATACATAGCGATGATGTTCTCCACGGGCGTGTTTGTCTGGAGATTGTGGCAAGGAGCAAGGATGTACCCCGTACCATCGCTGGCCAGCGCGTCAATGCAGTGACGAACCTCGGCGCGGACCTCTCCGGGCGTTCCAAACGGCAATATCCGCTGATTCTCGATGGCGCCATGGAAACAGACGCTCTTTCCGAATTCCGCTTTCAGCTCAGCCATATTCATGCCCGGGCAGCTCCACTGGACCGGGTTCAGAATATCAATCCCCATTTCGACCAACATGGGCAGAAACGGACGGCAGCTGCCATCGTCGTGATGAAACACCTTGATCCCGAACTCGTGGCACAAATCAATAAAGCGCTTGTGGTGTGGAGCGTAAAACTGCTTGTACAATTCCATGCTGATAAGCGGGCCGCTCTGACTGCCGAGGTCGTCAGTTACCTGGGCCACATCAATCAAGCCCCGGCACGCCTCGAATATCCTGCGGTGATGGTCAAAGAAAAAGCTCGAAATCCGCCCGATAAGAAAATGGGCGAACTCGGGATCAAGCAGCGGATCAATCAAAGACTGTTCCAGGCCCCTGAGCAGGTTGTGGTAGTAAAAGGGCGCCATGTATCCGCACTGTACGGCCTTCGTCTTCCCGGCCTCCCTGGCTTTTTCCCGCATCCCGGAGTAGTCAAACCATTCCGCACTCGGCCATGCGTACGCCTTCAGGTCGTCAATGGTCACGGCCCCGGCGAGCGGATAAAAGGATTGCTCATCATAGGCGCCGCCGGTGTGCGGAACACGTTTTGTGCGGATGCCCCAAAAATCAGCTGATTCCTCCTGCGATACCTGAGGCAGCGGCGGGCCAATGTATTCCGGTGCGACACCCGCAAAACCGTCAATGTGGAGTTCCGCAGCAAGGTCGGATTTTTCGCCGAAGTGGTTGCGCAGTTTTGCCCAGACCTCTGCGGTTGCCCAGATGTCCGTCGGAATACGATCCACCGGCTGACGGTTGATCGCAGCCAGCATTCTTTCCCTTGAGTTCATATCTTTTATTTGCAGCGCGGAGCTCACGGGCGTCAGAAAATTTTCAGCTTCGGTAAATCCTGAGTGTCCACCGCTCCAACGAGGTGGTGCCCGGCATCCACGACGGGCAGGTCGTCAATGTTGTGACTTTCAAACAGGCGCAACGCTTCGATGGCCAGCTGGTCGGCGCGTACGGTGACGGGGTTGGCGGTCATGAGCTTGGTGACGGCCATCGGCACGATATTGCGGTGGCGGCCAATGGCGCGCCGCAGGTCGCCATCTGTGAGAATGCCGAGCAGACGTCCCTTTGGATCCACAATCGCAGCGGACCCGGCGCGGGCTTTGGTCATAGCCAGAATGGCGTTCTTGACCGTGGCGGTGTCGCGCACGCGGGCCACACGGGCGCCTTTGCGCATGATGTCGCTCACCAGCAGGGTCAGTGTGCGGCCAATGGCGCCAGCGGGATGCAGCCGGGCGTAATCCTCGCGCTTAAAACCGCGCGCCTGAAGCAGCACCATCGCCAGCGCGTCGCCGAGCGCCAGCGTCGCCGTGGTGCTGGCCGTGGGAGCAAGCTTGAACGGGCAGGCTTCGCGCGATACGGCCGCGTTCAGATGCAGGTCGGCCTTGCGTGCAAGGGTGCTGGCCGGATCACCGGTAATGGCAATGATGGCGAGCCCCAAACGCCGGACGGCGGGAAACAGCTCGACGATTTCCTCTGATTCCCCGCTGTAGCTAAGCGCCAGCAGCACGTCGCCGGCTGCCAGCATGCCAAGGTCGCCGTGCATGGCCTGCGTCGGGTTGAGCAACAGGCTGCGGCTGCCGGTGCTGGCCAGAGTGGCGGCGAGCTTGTCTGCAATATGGAGATTCTTGCCAACCCCTGTGACAACCAGCGTGCCGCCGGATTTCAGGCGGCGGAGAATCAGGGCGACGGCTTTTTCAAAGGCGGGATCGAGCGCTGCCCGGACTTTTTGCAGCCCTTCGATTTCAATATCGAAAACCTCGCGGGCACAGGCCAGCCAGTTCATCGGTGCCGCTGCGCGGCGTGTACGCGAAATAGAGGTAGTCATACGGCTAGTCTAGCACAGGCTCAGGCTGGAAGAAGAGCGCAGTATTTGTGTTTCGCATAACATTCAGGTTATGCCCGCACCGCGCATCCAGCCCTGTGCCGGCAGAGCTGAACGCTGTTCTCCGCCAATGTATGTGGCAACCGAAGGCCGATCGCCGCCGGTAAAGTCCAGCACGCAAAAGTTCGCCGGCTTACCGGGCGCGAGCAGGTCGGTGTCCAATCCCATCATGCTGCGCGGCTGCAACGCATAGCGGTTCCACACATCGCGCCAGGAACAGCCCAGCATCTCCGCAGCACGCAAAACCCCTTCCAGCGGACGCAGCGCCGAACCGGCAAAATTGCTGGCCCCCGGCTTGCGAACCACCTGATCCGGGCCGACCTCCACCTCGGTCTCCCCGAGCATGTACCGGCCGGGAGGCGCGCCGGCCGGGTGCACGGCGTCGGTAGTGTACCAGAAGCGCGCCGGATCCAGCGCCCGGTGCAGAATCCGGAACAGCGCCGGCGAAACGTGAATGCCGTCCGGAATCAGCCCCACATGCAGCGCCCGGGCCTCGATTACACGCCAGAGAATATTGTCGTGCCGGTCGAGCGACTGGGGAGACCCGTTGCCCAGATGGGTGAACGAGATGGCGCCGGCGCGGATGGCGGAAGCGATTTGCTCGGCAGACGCATTCGTGTGCCCGAGGCTCACCCGGATGCCCAGCGAAACGGCCAGAGGGATGATCTCCAGAACGCCGGCCTGCTCCGGCGCCATGGTCAGGAGGAGCGGGTCGTCCCCGGCCGCCTCACGCAATTGACGGATATGCGCTGGCGTGGGGCTGATCATCCTTTCCTTCGGGTGCGCTCCGCAGTACCCCGGCACAGGCGACATGAACGGGCCTTCGAAATGCCAGCCGGCGATTGCGCCGCGCAGTTCAGGGCAAACCCTGCGCCCCTCCCGGACGTTCTGCAGACGTGCGATCATCGCCGGCCAGGCGTCGGTTATGAAAGTCGGAAAGAACTGGGCGCACCCGTCGCGATGCAACTCCCGGACGGCCTTGCGCATTCCGTCCGCAGTCAGGGCCGGCGAACTGAAATCCACGGCGCCGTAGCCGTTGACCTGCAGATCGGTCAGGGCTGGCGCGATCCAGCGCTCCGTCGGCGCGGCAAACGGCTCAACGGATACGATCAGACCGGATTTCCACCCCAACCGCACGCCCTGCCCGGTGGCATAATCTTGCGCCAGAACCGTACCTTCGTTATGCATAACTATCGCACTCCCGTTCATTCAAGCAAAGCTTCAGAGCAGACTACCACTTATGTTCGCAGGATCAACTGCTATTCCAGGTTGCGATTGACAAAGGCGAACTAAACCATGTTTCATATCCCCCGTTCAGGAACAGCACAGCCTGATAGAAATCAAGGGGGCAGCAGTGGAGAAAATGTCGCGCCTGTTGAAAAAATGCCGCACGCTGGGACAAGTAACCAGAGAGCAGCGTCCACCCGCATTTGCTGGTGGAGTTTGCTATCGGGCGGAAAGCGACGCCCGCTGGGAAGACGGGCTTGTCTTCCCGATTCCAAAAGGCGCATCCTTAAGCGGGGCCCGATATCTGACATTTGACATCCTGCTCTCCGGCGACCGCTTTGTGACGCCCTATGTAAAATTGTCGGGCGGTGCCGAAGCGACCCTCCGGCATTTCTCGCCTCTGTGTGAATGCCAGACCCGCATCGTGATCCCGCTGAGTGAAGCCGACCTGAAGAACAGACGCCAGGTCCTGATCGGCGTCGGACGCAAGACGGAGCAGGCCGCGCGCTTTTGCATTTCGCCGCTCACCTTTACCGGGACGGAGCCAGCGTTTTTAGCAAATCCAGCACTGCCGCGCGGCCCTCTGGTGGATGAGATGGGCCAGAGCACACTGCACAAGTGGTCCGGAAAGAAAGCCGATCTTCCGTCCATGGTCCGTCACTTGAAGGCCAGGCTGCAAGCCGCGCCGCGCCAGCGCTGGCCGTCGTCTTTTTCACGCTGGGGCGGCTGGAAAGCGCGGCGGGTAAAGGCGACCGGCTATTTCCGGACGCACCATGACGGGAAGCGCTGGTGGCTGGTGGATCCTGACGGGCACCTCTTCTGGTCCTGCGGTCTGGACTGCGTCCACAGCAGCATTGATTGCGAGAGCAAGCTCGAAACCCGCTGGCAAAATCTCAGAGCGGCCCACACGGCGCTGCCGGATGTGCTGGGCCCCTTTGGCCGCAGTTACCGCACCAATCCATGGCACACGAAAGACGACCGGGAGTTTAACTATCGCGAAGCCAATTTTATTCAGGCTTTTGGCGCAGAACGCTGGTACGACCATTGGATCACCATAGCCCACGCCGAGCTGCGGCGGTTGGGCTTCAATACAGCCGGAGATTGGTCGGACGAATACGCCGCACGCCGCGAAGGCACACCGTATACCCGCCCGCTGGAACTCGGATTCAAGTTTCCGACCACACCGATGGCGGGCCCGGATTTCCCGGATGTGTTTCATCCGAACCTGGCGGCAGACGCCCGCCTGTTCGCGGAAAGCTCTCTGCGGGAAACGGTGAACGACCCCTGCCTGCTGGGCTACTTTCTGCACAACGAGCCGCCCTGGGGCTTTCACGAGGGCGGCATTGCGGTTCCGATGTTACAGCAGACGGGGGAATGCAAAGCGCGGCAGGTGCTGGCCGGGCGCTTGCGAAAGAAGTACGGCAGCGATCGCGGATTGCAGAAGGCCTGGGGCATGGACGTCACGACAGGGCAGGTGGCCGGCGGCATTTTGACCGGCCCCTTTTCAGCGGCATCCCTGCCGGATATTCAGGAGTTCAGCACGGAAATGTTGGACCGGTTATTCCGTGCGTTGAGCGAGGCCTGCCGCAAGGTGGATCCCCACCACCTCAATCTGGGCGTGCGCTGGTGGACCTTCCCGCCAAACTGGGCGCTCAAGGCCATGGGCCATTTTGATGTGATCAGCTTCAACTACTATCTTTCCAGGCCGGAGATGGTGGGATACGGCCGGGAGCGGGAACCCGGGGTGGAAGCCCTGGCACTGGGACTGCACCGGCCGTTTATGGTCGGCGAATGGCACTTTGGCGCCCTGGACGCAAGCTTGAGCAGCGCCGGGTTGTGCCGGGTTGCCAATCAGGCCGAACGCGGCAAAGCCTTCCGTTTTTATCAGGAGCACGCCGCAGCCTTACCCTGGTGCGTGGGAACGCATTGGTTCAACATGTATGACCGCAACGTGCTTTACAGCCCCGCTTCGAGCGAGAATTACAACAGCGGCTTCCTGGATATCACTCATTCACCGCATAATCCGATTTGTGAAGCCGCGCGCAAAACCCATGCACGCATCTATGCGCTCGCAACTGGCACCACCGCACCCTATAACGCCGGAGTGAAGCACTTATTCCCGTCGCGCTAGACGGGCGGCTTTACAGGTTCTTCGCCACCGCAAACTCAGCGGGCGAGACGCCAAAACATTTACGGAAAACCTTGGCAAAGTAGTTGGGGTTCTGATAGCCGACAGCACGGGCCGCACTGCCAACAGGCAAACTCTCCTCGGTTAACAGCATTTGCGCCTTGTCCATCCGGATTTTACGGAGGTGTGCAGCGAACGAAAACTCGCTCTCCCGGCTGAATACATGCGACAGGTGGCACGGGGAAGCGCCAACCTGGGCCGCCACTTCGCGCAAGCCGATCCCCCGGAAGTAGTTGGCGGCCATATAGGATTTGGCCTTGCCAATGAGCTCCTGCGCCCGACGCGCGCGACGGGGCACGGCGCTTTTCCAGGGTTGCTGAGAAACCCCGGCTTGCTTCGCATGGCGGAGCATGAGCAGAAGAATCGTGAGCAGCCGGGCGCCGGCTATGTGATGGTCGGCATGCACAGGCCCCCATGCCCGCACTTTCAAACTGCCAAACTGAACAGCCATGTCCGCGCCCGAAGCGTGAATCAACATGGATCGCAATTGATCGAAAAGCTGCGCCAGCTCCGTTTTGCCTGCCACCGGCATCTTGAGAAGCTGTGAATTGTGGACTTGCGCAAAATATGGCTTTGCGAGCGACCATCCGAAATAGCAGACGAAAACAATCAAAGGCTCGCCGGAATCAAATTCATCCCGGTGCGGAATGCCGGCCTGCACAAGGATCGTGTCGCCGGGGCCGGCTTGCACGGCGCCATGCGCCGTGACAAGCTTCAAATGCCCGTGGAGGATGTGTATGACCTCGTTATCCGCAGGGACATGCATCCGGGTTGACCAGCGATAATCGTACGGCATGGTGGCCATCCGGACTACCGCAGGCAGGTTGCGCGACAGACGGTAAGCGAACCCGCCGTGAGATCTCTTTGGCCGCTTGTTCACGCACCGGAATGTACAGGAGCGTGACTTTTTCCGCAAGCTGCGACATGCGCAAAAAAGTCTCCGCTTACGCAAGAATGTTCTCTTGCCGGACATTGCTTGAATGGCCGATAATCATAGCTTTAAATCATGCTGGCGTCGAGTCGGCGCGGCCGGGCCGGACATCGGACGGCACGGCGGGAGTTTTGCGAAGAAAACACAACGGAGGCAGTAACTCATGGAAACACCAACTTTCGCTTCTCGAATGAATGGCCATCGTCGGCTGGCGCAGTCAACTTGCCTGGCCGCGCTGCTGGTGGCCGCGTTAGCGCTACCGGGCGCATTGACTGGCCAGGCGGCAACCGTCACCACCACCGGCAGCGGCAACTGGAGCAACACCACCCCCGACGCACCATGGCCAGGCGGAGCGGTGCCCGCGCCGGGATCTGACATCGTTATCAACAATGGGTACACGGTGACGGTCACAGCCAACGTCACGAACTCCCCGGCCACAATCACGATTTCCGCGGGCAGCCAGCTCTCGGTCGGCGGCTTCAACCTGACGAGCGGGGCCACCACAGTCTACGGCACCTTGCTGCACACCAGCGCGGCGGGCGCGCACAGTTTCATCGGCGACGTGACGATCGCCAGCGGCGGCATCTGGAACGAAACCGCCGCCGCCATAATTTCCTATGGCGGAAATCTCCAGAACGACGGAACGCTCACGGCCAGCACAGGAATGCATACCTTCACAGGTACAAACAAAACATTCAGCGGAGCCAACGAGATCGCCATTTCAAATCTTACGGTTACGGGAAGCTATCAGAATAACGGGGCCCTTACGGTGGCGACCTTGCTGACAGTGACTTCGCCGGGAGTAGTGACAAACAACGGGACGATCACCGCCACAGCCAGTCTGGCAGGCACCGGCGCCCTGACGCAAGGCGCTGGCGCCACGCTCAATCTTAGCGGCACATCTGCAATCACTACGCTGAACGCTGCAGCCAGCCCCAACACCGTCAACTTCTCAGGCGCTGCCCAGACAGTCAATGTTGTCACCTATAACTCTCTGATTCTTTCAGGCAGTGGCGCGAAGCCTTTAACCAGCATCTCAACAATCAACAGTAATCTGACGCTCAGCGGGACGGCGACGGCTGCAACGGCGGTGAACCTTTCTATCGGAGGCAACCTGAGCGTCGGAACCGGCTCGACCTTTACTGTAGCGGGAATTACCCTGACGGTGACAGGGGACACCACCGTAAGCGGCCAACTGGCACACAACAATACTACAGGGTTGAAAACATTTTCCGGCAATGTCACCATTAATAGCGGCGGCTTTTGGAATGAAACAGCGGCGGCCCAGATTTCCATTGGCGGTAACCTGCAAATTGACGGAACTAATGTCGCGAGCACAGGCATACACACTTTCACTGGCAGCGGCAAAACTCTCAGCGGAGCCAGAGGGATCGTGATTCCGAACGTCACGATCAACGGGACCTACCAGAACAACGCCACCCAAACGGTGGAGACCGCGCTGGCGGGTACGGGCACGCTGACGCAAGGCCCCGGTGCCACGCTCAATCTCGGCGGACCGGCAAACACCGCGATTACGATCACGAATTTGAACGCCTTGAGCAATATCAACAGCGTCAAATATACGAACGCCCTTCAGACGGTCAAGCCTACGCCATATTACTATCTGATTCTCTCCGGCAACGGCGCGAAGACCATGACGGGAGTCACCAACATCAGCGCTGATTTGACCATTTCAGGCAGCGCCACGATCACCAGCAATGCCGCCTTGACGATCGGCGGCGCTTTGAATTACCTCTCCAGCGGCTCGTCCACTTTGACAAACAATCTGAGCGGCAACGCACTGACAATCACTAACGGCACGCTCGATCTGGGAGCCGGGTTAACGCATATTTTCACCGGCACCTGGACCAGAGCCGCTGGCACGCTGATGGGCGGCTCAAGCACATTAAAGATCGGCGGGAGCGTCAGCGGCGCGGGCGGCGCATTTACGGCCGGCACGAGCACGGTGGAATGGAACGCCGCCGGAGATCAGACGCTGGCTGCGGTCACCTACAATAAGTTGATTCTTTCCGGCAGCGGCGCCAAGGCGATAGGCGCAGGCACTGCGGTGGCTGGAAATTTGAATATTGCCACAAGCGCCAGAGCCAGCGTGGGGAACGGCCTTAACATCGGCGTCGGCAGCCTCACGTTCGACGGTGCAGGCCAGGCCAACGGCACATGGGGGTCCAGCAGCGCGCCGTACGCGACCCGGCAAAATGATGTTTTCTTTTCTCCAACGACCGGCTACCTGGCCGTCAATGCAGATCTGCGCCCCACTACCGTCACCTGGCGTGGCACGGGCGACTGGTTCAGAGCCGTGGGCACCTGGAGCAATGGTGTACCGGGCCCCGGCTCCAACGTCTGGATCGCCTCAGGCAGCGTGACCCTGACAAACGCCACCCCGCAACTCGGTGAGTTCGCGATCGGTGAAGCGACACTGGTGTTCACCAATTGGAATACATACCTTACGGCGAGCAACGTGGCGGTCCTGAGCAACGGAGTTATGACGCTCCCGCCCGCATTCACAACAAACGCCGGGTTGTCGAACCGAGTGTGGGTAGTATGTACTAACCTGACGATCAACGCAGGCGGACAAATCAATACTGACTACAAAGGTTACGCAGGCGGCCTGGCCAGCGCCAACGGCTATGGACCTGGCGCGGGCCTGGCATCAGCCGGCGGCGCTGGACACGGCGGCCGCGGCGGCACAATCGGCAGCGCGTTTGGCGCCAATCCGTTTGCCGACTCCGGCGGTGGCGCTTACGATTCAGCCAGCGCGCCTAACCAGCCGGGCAGCGGCGGCGCAGGTCAGGCCAACGCCGGCGCCGGCGGCAGCGGCGGCGGCGTGATCAG
>JBAXJV010000059.1:0-11597 GCA_037137675.1 bacterium
CAGCCCATGCGACCGGCGACGATCGCGGCGGCCACCATGCCAGTTCCGCAGGCCAGCGTCTCGGCCTCCACCCCGCGTTCGTAGGTGCGGATGCGCAGGCTATGGGAATCGCTGACGGCGATGAAATTGGCATTGGTCCCGGCCGGCGCAAAGTCGGCGTGCCAACGGATGGCCGCGCCAGTGACAGCGACGTTCACAGCGTCGAGGTTCTCGACGCGCACCACTGCGTGTGGGACCCCGCTATTGACGAAGCCGTAGGCAAGTGGTCCATCGGACGTCAACAGCTTGCAATTGAGACGCCAGTCCTTGGGCGGAGTCATGATCAACCGCACGCGTTCGCCAATGATTTCCGCAGTCAGCTGTCCGGCCACCGTTTCAATCGTCATGCGAGTCGGGGCCGCGCCAATCTCGTGCGCCAGGCGGGCAACGCAGCGAGCGCCGTTGCCGCACATTTCGACTTCACCGCCGTCGGGATTAAAAAAACGCATGCGAAAATCGCTGGACCGTGAGGGCTGAATAAGGATAATTCCTTCGCACCCTACGCCTGTACGGCGCGCTGCTACTCCAGCCAGCCATTCGCGATCATGCAATGGGAACTCGGACTGCCGGTCGTCTACCAGCACAAAGTCATTGCTGGCGCCGTGCATTTTCCAAAAACGAATTTCCATTTTATCCTCAGGGTGCTGCTGGCGACCAGAATGGCATCAAGTCAACCAGAATACGTTCCGCTTCGTGCAGCACCAGATCGGGCTGCTTTTCTACAGCTTTGCCATCGGCCAGCAATGCGTCATCATCAAGCGCGTCCTTTTGCAAATCATCCAACTCACGTTCCGTATGCGCCTGCTCGAGCCGTTTAGCCAAATTGAGCGTAACATCCTTAGATTGTTGACGTTCCGCAACGCGCGTGAGGAGTTTTTGATAAGCTTGAAAACGGGAATCGCCAGTCCGTCTAGCTTCGGACTTTGCACGCAAGACAGGAACGAGGCTCGCGATATCCGATACTGCACGGTAATGGGTGGGCTTCACTATCGAACAAACCATAGCGTTAGGCAGGTACTCCTCACCTATTTCCAGGTGATCTAGAACAGAAGGAATGACAATGTCCGGCACAACGCCGCGGAGCTGGGTAGAGCCACCGGCGATGCGGTGAAAGCTGGCCATCGTGAGCTTGGCAGCACCAAGCTTGTTTTCCTTGCCGCCCAGATCCACAATCTGCTGAACAGTGCCTTTGCCGTGGGTCTTGGCGTCACCAACAATCACAGCGCGCCCATAATCCTGAAGCGCGGCAGCCAGAATCTCAGATGCCGACGCACTCTGCCGATTGACCAGAATGACTAATGGCCCTGCATAAAGACAATCAGGATCGGAATCGGTAAGCACTTGAATACGGCCGGTTTCGCGGACTTGAACGACGGGACCAGCCGTTATGAAAAGCCCGGTCATTTCAACTGCCTCGCTCAGAGATCCTCCACCGTTGTTGCGTAAATCGAGCAGCACGGCATCCACTTGTCCCGTGCGCAGCATGCCGCCAATTATGTCAGCAACATCCCGGCAGGAACTACGATAGACACCTTCGTGGTCGTTGGCTTTATTGCGGATATCCACATAGAAAGCGGGCAGCGTGACCACGCCAATACGACGTGACGGCTCGTTAGGGACAGTCAGTGTGTCAACATGGCCGCGCGCAGCCTGCTCTTCGAGCTTCACTTCGTCGCGCACTAATTCAAGCGGACGCATGAGAACGCCGCTAATGTCCGAAGCTGGAATGACGGTAAGAACTACATGCGTGCCCTTCTCCCCGCGGATCAGGCGCACAGTTTTGGAAAGCGGCCAGTGCAATACGTCCACGGGTTCTTCACTCCCTTGTCCGACGGCGATAATCCGGTCGCCAGCTTTCAACCGTCCGTCACGGTCGGCGGGGCCGCCAGGAATGATACGCTCCACTTTGGCAGCGCCGTCTTCGGAAGTCAGTAAAGCCCCGATGCCAAAAAGGGACAGCTTCATGCCTATATCGAAGTCTTCGACACTGCTGGCGGTCATATAGTCCGAGTGTGGATCGTAAGCCTGCGCGAAAGCCGTGAGGTAGCGCTGGATCACGAAATCATCATCGCTGCCATCTTGCAGCAATTCGCGGAACTGCTCGTAACGCTTGCGGACAAACTCATCCGGAGTCGGGGGCGGGCGAGGCGTGGCGTTAGTGGAAAATACGGCAAGATTCGTGGCTGCAACGACAGGGCCAGCGCTGCCGCCACGATGGACAGTTCCGCTGGCGGTCGAAAGCGTACCACTGCCAAGCAGAACGGCGTTCGAAATGGCGGCTGTCGCAGCGTTGGTCCTGGCTTCAGATGCCAGGCGGTCGGCGACGACACGGTTCAGATAGTCATTTTTGACCTTCTTGCGCCACAAGTCATTCCAGGCAAGCTCGTTTTCAGACCACGGCAAGTCTTTGCGGCGCCATTGGTAGGATTCGTCAGTATTGATATCAAACCCTTTGGCTAGCAGTGCCTTCGCATAGGCCACACGATTGCTCACACGATCGCGATAGACATCAAAGACATGAAACGCAAAACTCACATCCCCCTTCTTGATGGCACCATCGCCGCCATCGGACTCGCGTTGAAAAGCGGCGATGTCGGAGGCTAGAAAAAAACTATGATCGTAATCCAGCATGTCCACGTAAATATGGAGTGCATTGGTAACCACCGACGTATTAATCGGCAGATGCTTAAGATGTACCTGCGGCAGTATCTCAGCAAAGATGCGGGCACTCGGGAAATTAGAGGGGTTTGTTTGGACTTTAACAAGAGTGCGTGCGTTTGGCTGGGCGACGGCACTGGTCTGAGCCACTTGCCATGCCCCGCCGGTAAGACCCAGCAGAACCGCAGCTGCAATCGCAGTAAAAGCCAGAGCGCATTTTTTCATGAGTGACGACATCTAGAGCCGCGTATTATGCCAGACTTATGAAACACCTCGCAAGATCAAGTTGAACACCAGAAATCTTTACCCGAACGTTGTTCCAACATTTCACCAGAGAGGATTTTACATAAAACCCTGCACTGCGATCAGATACTTATTCAGGTGCTCCACCTACCATCAGCAAGCACCATGTTCAAAGGCGGGACTCCAAATCCGACAGAATATTCATAAACGACATGTAGGCGTCATAAGGGGAGGCACCAGCGGGGGTAGCGCCTGGCTGTGCGGTAGACGGGTCCATCTCACGCAAATAGGTGGCATCCTGCAATGTCCGCCAGATGCTTGCAAGAGCTTGATCTCCCGCAGCCCGCACACGGTCTTCCAAGGCGTAAAGCGTATCGAATGCGTCCCGTTGCAGTCCGCTGCCGATCCAAGGCGACGCATCGCAGGTCGGAGATTCAGCGGAAATAGTCGCCGGCGCCGAGACGCTGGCAACCACGGCGCCAGAGGACAATTCGCCGGGGAGAGCCCAACGGAAGGGGGTGCGCTCGGGAACTGCCGCACAGATTGCGCGCAGAAAATCAAAACCACCTTGCCCATCAACCCCATGGCCACTGAAAGCCAGCAGCGGCAGGTCAAGGCAAAACCCGTCGCTATGGCTGTCAGCACCGGATAGAGCGGCGATAAAATGATCGAGCGTCGGCAGCGCACCGGCGACGCCGGTCTGACCACCAAACAGCGCTGCGAGCCTCAAATCACATGGCAGCACACGCAGGTTTGGGCAAGGCGCGGCAGCAAAAGGGCGCTGCGCCTTACGCCATCCAAGCAGGCGCGCGTGAGCTGGCGCAAGTACTGCCCGAAAACCCTCTTTATCGAGGCTCCGCGCAGTGCCCGCATCAGAAAGCGGAGCCGTGTTGCGAAAAGTAGACGACGGTTGACCGAAAACCGTGCTTAGCCGGTCTCGCTGACTACGGGCCTGGACGAGAAATTCCTCAGGCGCATGAAGCGCTGCCAGAGATTGGGAAGCGGTGGTAATGACAAACTCCACTTTCCCGCTATCAGAAAGCCTTCTCAGGCGATCAAGCTCCTGCGGCGCCCAGACAGCAAGTTGGTCAAGCAGCGTGCCCGACAATGCAAGGTAAAAACGAAAGTCACGATCCACACCGGCAACCCCGACAGCGAGCGCATCCAAAGCAGGCCGCCAGCTGACAGCAAGCATTTGGGACAGCAGGGCGCTTGTGACCGCATCATCGCAGTAATTCAATTGTCGCCCGATATCAAAGTACCGGAAGGACCTCAGGCGATGAGGCAGATGCAGGTGAAACCCCAAAGCGATACGTGACATGATCAGCGACTCAGATTCCGGTATACGTTCATGATTTTTTCTGCCACAGCTGTCCAGCGCAGCTTTTTAAGATCCGCATGGCCATTGCGCACCAGTTCGCGTGCAAGCGCCGGGTGGAGAAGCGCAGCGAGAATCTGGTTGGCGATGTCATCAACGTCCCAGAAATTCACCTTGAGCGCGTGGCGCAGGACTTCGCAGACGCCGGCCTCGCGCGAAACAATCACCGGCACGTTGTGGGCCATGGCTTCCAGCGGGGCCAGGCCGAACGGTTCCGAGACCGAGGGCATGACGTAGACATCGGCCTCGGCAAACAGCGCTTCAACCTCAGCAGCGCGCAGAAAACCGGTGAAGCGGAAGTGGCGTCCCAATCGCAGGCGGCTCACCTCTTCTACAAGTGCTGGCAACATATCGCCCGCACCGGCCATGATAAAAGTTACCTTGGGCATGACCGCCAGGACGCGCGCAGCTGCTTGCACAAAATATTCCGGTCCTTTTTGATGGGTCAGACGCCCGAGAAAAAGCACCTGCCGGTGGCGGCGGCGAACCGCGACACCAGCGGAATTGTCACGGCGGCGTATACGATGGGGCACCGCGTTATGCACGACAACGACCTTCTCAGGAAGAATGTCGTATTCACTCATAATCTGCTCACGGGTGCGTGAACTGACGGCGATCACACGGTCAGCGGCTTCCATCCCGCGACGTTCTAAAGCCACAATAGCTGGATCCGCGTGCGCACCGGAACGGTCGGATTCCAAAGAGTGGATGTGCAGAACGAGCGGCCGGCGGGAAATCTTCTGCACCGCCAGAGCTGCCGGAATCGTCATCCAATCGTGAACGTGAATCAAGTCGAATGATTCGGTGCGCGCGATGGCGACGACCAGTCGTGCATAGCGGCGCACCTCGGCAAAAAGATCACTGCCATAAAGTTCAGGCGGCAGCGCCACGCCGTGCAGTCCGGATGTTGCGGCAAGCTTTTGGTAACCAGCGCGCGAGAGGTATGGTCGCAACAACGAATCCACGGCACGCATTCTCAGCTGCGGCAGCGTCAAACCGCGTGCGGCATAATCCTGCATCGTTACAATTTTCAGCGCAGAACCTGCCGGGCGATGCCGTGCGGGGCGCGGCAATACCAGCAATATGTCCATACCTCGCTGGATTAACGCGCGGGATATTTCGGCGCATGCCACCCCGAGACCGCCGCTAACCTGCGGCGGAAACTCCCACCCAAGCATTAAAACACGGGACATTCGAAGTGTTATTCCCCCACTAGCCTGCCGTCGCGGTGGGCGGCAATAAATTCAGCGCCGAACTCGTCTGCGCCTGTCAATAAACCATGCGCCAGCCGGAATGGTTCACTGCGTGTGTCTAGCGCCGCCAGCACACGGTCATTGATTTGCGTCGGGTCAACAATCGCACTGTCGGCCCCGGCTTCCAGCGCCAGCCATGTAAAAACCTGGTTGACGATTTTACGGCAGGGCATGCCGAAGGAAACGTTGCTCAGCCCGCCCGTGATATGTATGCCTTCCCCGTAGGTCGTACGCAAAGCACGCACGGCGTTCAGAAACGACACGGGATTTTGCACATCCGTGGCCACCGGAAATACCAGCGGATCCACGTAAATGGCGCCGCCACGCAATCCGGCAGCTTCCAGTTTTGCCATCAAGCGGGCGACGTTGGCAAGTCGTTCCTCAGTCGTGTGTGGCAAATCATGTTCACTAGCCGCCGAAGCAATCACCACCGCGCCAAACTCGGCCGCAATGGCAATGGCCTCTGGCCGTTCCAACGAAACAGAGTTAACCATGGGTTTAGCACGGGCGCGGTCACAAGCCGCGAGACCGGCACGTAAAACAGTCGTTTGGGACGAGTCAATGCTCAGCGGCAGCGAGCTGCTGGATTGCATGATCTCCGCCACCCGGATTACTGCGCGGTGCTTTTCATCAGCATCAGTACTAAATTCGTCTACATTCAAATCAAGATAAGCAGCCCCGGCTGCCGTCTGCCTTTTGGCCATAAAGCGCAGGTAGTCCTCGCCCGCCGCCCGTCCGGCAGAATCGCCGTGCAGCCCCTGCCAGATCGCAACCGCGCAATGTTTAACCTTGCCCCCGGCCCATTCTACTCCATCGCGATAGACTGGCGGCACTGGTAATTCGCGTAACGATTCTTTGTCACCATAGACGATTACACCGCGACCATCCGGCAATTGGCGCGCAAAGGCGCCGCCAACCTTAAAGACGCGTGTGCAGTGGATGTTTTCTCCAACGATTTGAAAACCACGTGGTTCCGACATATTGCGCCCCCTCTGTTAAATTTCCGCAATTCTACTGGTGTGCTCTCATACACGCAAGCCGTAAACGGCTGGCATCGCCAAGTTGAGTTCGACTTTGATCATGATCACTGGTAATCTTACTCTTTCGGGGCGTTGCTCTGAAAATAAAAGCTTAAAGCTGTATTAATCGCTGCAATTTACCTTGTATAGCAGGAAAGGGTATCCTTTATGCGTATTCAAACCGGTTGGGGTATGGTTTTAGCAATTGGCGTTGCCGTGATGCTAGTCATCGGAGCGTCCGGGTGCGGACGTAAGTCGGCAGCGGTCAAAAATGGTGGCGAACGTGTCTATCGGGTAGCGTTCGCATCTTTTGGGCCGGACGAGGCTGCAGACAAGGCCATCGAAGGGTATATTGATGGCCTGCGTGCCGAGGGGTTCGTGGCAGGACGCAATCTTGAGGTGATCCAGCGACACGCCGCAGGCGAGATCGCAACGCTGCCACTGCTCATGCAGGCGCTCGAGAACGATGGCGTGGATTTGATCGTGCCCATGACCACGCCGGGCGTGGCGGCAGCCTGCGCAAAGATTAAGCGCACACCAATAGTGTTCGTCTACACTTACGACCCGATCGCAGCCGGGGCGGGCACAGACTTCAATCACCACCTGCCCAACGTCACGGGAGTAGCGTCTTTCCCGCCAATTTCCAAGACGATGGCGGCGATACGGGAACTTGTGCCAGGACTCAAAACTCTGGGCGCAATCTACAACGCATCTGAAGCGAACTCGGTTCGGGCCGTGCGCGAAGCGCGACAGATTTTGGATCCGGCGGGGATCCATCTCGAAGAAGTGACGATTTCTTCCACAGCCGACGTCATGCTGGCGACACAGGCGCTGCTGGCGCGCCAGGCGGAGGCAATCTGGGTAACAGGCGACAACACGGTGTTGCAGGCAATCGAGGGCGTGCTCGGACCGGCGAACCGGGCGAAAATTCCGGTGGTGATGAACGATACGGAATTCGTTGACCGTGGCGCCGTAGCTGCGGTCGGCATCGGTTGGGTGGACAGCGGACGGGTAGCCGGACGCATGGCGGCGCGTGTACTCCGGGGAGAAAACCCGGCCGACATTCCGATCGTGAACATCGCCGAAACCGTGATCGTAGTCAATCGCAAACAGGCCGCACTGATTGGCATCACCATTCCACCGTCCTTGGAAACAAAGCCGGGCAGCGCTCGCTGATAGCGAGCGCGCTCACAGACCTGCCGGACTCACATCCCAAAGCAGCGCGGTTGTTTGCCTAGTTCACGGCATGTGAAAATCCGGCCAGGAATTGCAACAGCCAGAACATAAGCGCACCTACCAGCGCGGCCGCCGGCAGAGTCAGGAACCAAGCAGTTATCATCTTGCCTGCCATTCCCCAGCGCACTGCGGAGATATTCCGGACTGAGCCAGACCCCAGCACCGACGATGAGATTACATGCGTGGTGCTGATCGGCGCTCCAAAATGCGTCGCGCCCTCGATTACCAGCGCCGCTGCGGTCTGAATCGCAAAGCCGTGCAGCGGCTCCATATTGAAAAACTTGCTTCCCAACGTCTTGACGATTTTCCAGCCCCCCGTTACTGTCCCCAACATCATCACCACCGCGCAGGCAATTTTGACCCATAGCGGCACTGCAATGACGGGAATCCTTCCGAAAATAAATAGCGCCAGAGTAATAATCCCCATGGTCTTCTGAGCATCGTTCATCCCGTGACTGAACGCCATTACCGATGCCGATATAATCTGCAGCCTGCGAAAGGCGCGATTGGCCGGCTTAGGTTTAGCCTTTACACAGAGCCAGGCCAAGCCCAGCGTTACAAAATACCCTACGATAAACCCGGCGAGTGGCGAGGCAACAATCGGCACGATTACTTTCCAGAAAATACTGGCATATTCCAGCGTCCCCCACCCTCCGTATGCCACACCGGCGCCAATCAGCCCCCCCACCAGTGCATGCGAGGAAGATGAAGGCAACCCGAGCATCCAAGTCGTGACATTCCATGAAATCGCGCCGAGCAGCGCAGCCAGCACCAACACCTTGCAGTTCATAATCAAATCGGTGTTTAAAATCCCTGTGCCGACGGTCAGCGCCACCTTGTCCCCAACCAGCGCTCCGGAAAAATTCAGAAGCGCAGCCATCACCACCGCCTGTTTCGGCGTGAGGGCACGTGTGGCGATTACCGTGGCAATAACATTCCCGGTATCATTAGCACCGTTGGTATAATCAAACACCAGCGCTATGATTATGATGCATAGCAGCAGTAAAGGGAACTCAAGCATTTTTGATGCCTATTGCTTCAAGGGTATAGGCAAAGTGTTCGGCAGCAACCAGCAGCGTTTCGTAACGGTCGAGAACCTGCGCCGCAATCAGCGAATCACCGTCTTGGGCGCTCTCATGCAGTTCCCCCATGGCCACCAGCAACAATCTATCGCTGCCAGTTTTAATCGTAATTACGTCATTCATCGGCGCTGCGGAGTAACTGTTGCTGGCGATACCATTAAGCAGGACGCCGCAGTTCACGACTATCTGCCTCAAATCGCCCGCCAGTTCTTGCGATGTATGATTATTTTTTCCCTGCCGGTAAAGACCGATACGCACGCCGATAGAGCGAATCTGATTAAGTATCTTTTCGTAGCCGTTCGCAATACGATATACATCCTCGCGGTCGATCGGCGTAATAAACGTCTCCGCCAGCAACCGTGAAATTTCCCGTACCAACTGGTTACCCTCGTCCTCGAGTGCGTGAAGACGCTCACAGTGGCCCGCCCCCGTCCGATCGTCAGCGCATAACGACAGCAACACGTCGGAGGCTTCCGTCAGGATTTTTTGCTGCCGCTTGAAATATTCGAAGAACTTGACGTTCTTCGGAAACAATGAGAATCGCATCGGGTAAATCGCTCCTTTTCGCTGCTGACTGGTGATCACTTACTAAACATCAGGGCTTTTCGACTGCCCATACGTTGAATTTCATCCCAACTCAAAACTGGTTATGCCGTAAATCTGATTGAGCGGCAACGCCGGTGGCGCGCCACGGTATATCCGGGCAGTTTCAAAGACGCAGTTCATTCCGTGCCGATTAACAAGCTCCCGCGCAGCATGATTACAGGCCGGGATGTCAAGGAACAGCGCTGCACCGTCAGCAAACGAAGAGAGCGAAGCGAACAACGCTTCGGCGATCTCGGAGGTGTTGGCGAAAAGCGGAGCAATCTTAAACCCTCTGCAGCAAGGGCGGATCACCCCGTACCCGGCAAGGCGACCAGCCTCCATGACCGCATGTGCATGGCTGCCGGCCTGGTTAATCCAGCTTTTCAGGAATGCACCGCGCGGGACCGGAAAAAAACGGCTGTCATAACTAACAACTTCTGCGAACGGCACCTCGCACAGTTCAGCAAGTCGCGAGGCTGACATCACGCCGACACCTTCATAGCGGGCATTGTAATGCGCCATCTGTAAACCGCTCTGCGCATACTTCTCCAGCATGGTCACCACGCCGTCCCCGCCAATAGTCCGTGCCCCCATGTACTCCATCGCCACCCGCCAGAGCTTCATGCCGATGCCCTGTCTTCGCAAATCTTTGCGCACAATGTAAAAGCCCATAAATCCGAAAGTCGCGTCATAGGCAACCGCTGAAATAAAACCCGCCGGCTCACCGTTCAATTCAGCCATAAAAAACCCGCCGTGATCAACGGCGTAAAAACTGTCCGCGTCATAAAGCCCGGGGTTCCAGCCTTCCTCTGCAGCCCAGGCAATGGCAACATCAAGATCCCGCCGAGTCATGGCCCTGATGACTGGCTGCGGTTCAGCCATATTGCCTCCCGAGGATGTCAGCCATGGCTACATCCAGTTGTTCGCGGCGGCGGACCTGATCAAAGGCAGCGAGCAGATCGGGCACGCGAACGCGGGCTTTCTCATGCTCAGTGTACTGGCGCACGATCTGGCCCTTATGCATCATAATGATCCGTTCGGGCAGTTGCACGGCTTGCTGCATCGAGTGGGTGACCATCAGCGCGGTCAGTTTCTCGCGGCGGATAATTTCGAGGGTAAGTTCAGCCACCTGCGCAGCGCTCTTCGGATCGAGGGCCGCAGTGTGTTCGTCAAGTAAAAGCAGGCAGGGTCGCAACCAAGTTGCCATAAGCAGCGTGAGCGCCTGACGCTGGCCACCGGAAAGCGTGCCAATGGGGTTGTCAAGGCGGTCTTCCAACCCCAGCTTGAGCGTGCGGACGCGGTCGGCGATTTCGGCGCGGGAGGAGCGACGGAGCGCCAGCCCCAGTCCGCGTCGGCGGCCGCGGCGCATGGCCAGCGCAATGTTTTCAGCAATTGTCATTTCGGCGGCGGTGCCGACAAATGGATTCTGGAAAACTCTGCCGATCAGGCAGGCGCGCCGGCATTCCGCCCAACGGGTGATCTCCTGCCCGGCAATACTAATTTCCCCCTGATCAGGCTCAAAGGTGCCAGCCACGGCATTCAGCAGGGTACTTTTACCGGAGCCGTTGGTGCCGATGATTGCGGCAAAGCAGCCGTCGGGAATGTCCAGATCAACGCCGCGCAAGGCCTGCACCTCGTTGGGGGTGTTGGGAAAAAAGGTTTTCGTCAAGTTACGGATCTTAAGCATGAGGGCGTCCTTTGGTCAGCTTACCGACGAATGATTTCAGCCCGCCTGGCAGCACGAGTGCGGCAAATACAAAGACCGCCGTGACCAACTTCAAGTCATTGGGATTAAGTCCCCAGCGCAGTGCGATGGCCACCAGCAGACGGAAGAGAATCGTGCCCATGATGGCACCGCAAAGGGCAAGTCCTGGCGTAAGCCGTGCGACCATCGCTTCTCCAATAATGATACTGGCCAGGCCCCAGACGATCATACCAATACCCATCTGCACATCTGCAAAGCCCTGATATTGCGCCAGCAATGCGCCGGCCATGCCGACCAGAGCATTGGCGCAGACCAGTCCGAAGACGAGCATAGCCTGATTATTGACCCCCTGAGCACGGACCATCTGGGCGTTTTCGCCAGTGGCACGCATAGCGGTAC
>JBAXJV010000060.1:0-11579 GCA_037137675.1 bacterium
CAGCCTACAGCCTAACAGCCTGCGTCCCATGGGACGCTAGTGTTCATGATTCGGACCTTGTCATTCGTCAATCTGCGGTTTCCGGTGACATGCCGGGTGCTTGATTTAGATGCGTTCGCCCTGCCCCCTGCGTAACAACAACGCAACTGCAATGCGCCCTCGCCCATCATGATTGCGCCGTCCGCCTTGCCGTATTCGCGCGTATTTGCTATGATTCTGCCTGCTGGACAACGGAAAGCAACAGACTTGATGAAAATACCGCTGCACATACGCACTAATTCCGATGCCGATGCTTCACCAGCCGCAGACCGCGAGCAGGCCATCGAGCGGGACATTAAAACCAGCTGTCGTGGCGACTGGGAAGCCAAGGCGCGCCTGGTGCGACAATTCATGCCTCTGCTCACCAGCCTCGCCAGCCGGCGTTCCACTGAAACGCCAACCATCAACCGCCTGATCGAGGCCGGCAAGAACGGCATGCTAAAAGCAGCCCGTAAGTTTCCGCCTAACGGCCATGTTAAGTTTGAGATTTTCGCCCTTCAATACATTGACGACGCCATGAACCGTACGAATTCGTCCGGCGGCTTCTGGGCGCGTCTCTTCCGGGGCCAGGCAGACTGACCACCGGCCATGGCACGCGAACGCGGACGACGCCGCGACTTTCCCAACCGCTACGTATTACCGCTCCACCCCGCCGGTGAACGGTTTGATTTCGCTGCCCTTTTCCCCCACCCCGCTGCGCTGGAAGCGGATCTCGGCTGCGGACGCGGGCGTTTCCTGATGGCCCATGCCGCGCTGGCGCCGGAGCGTAATTTTATCGGCGTGGACATACTCACACGCCGCCTCGGAAAGTTCGACCTGCGCGCCACCGCGCGTGAACTAACCAACATCCGGCTTTTGCAAGGCGATATCCGCTTCGCCCTGAAAGAGGTCTTTCCGCCAGCCTCACTGAGCGTCGCATTCCTGCTCTTCCCGGATCCCTGGCCCAAACACCGTCACCACAACCGCCGCATTCTGCAGCCTTCTTTTTTGGATTTAATTCACCGGGTACTGACCGACGGCGGGCTTTTTCACTTCGCCACCGATCATGCGGACTACTTCGAGGCCGCCTGTAAACTTTTTGCCGGAGACCAGCGCTTCGAAGCGGCCCCGCCATTTGAGCCCACAGCGGATGAACGCACCGATTTTGAGATGCTATTTTCTACACTCTCCCGCAGCACGCATCGCGCATCGCTGAGGAAAAAGGGCGCCAGCTGTTAGGCATCCAGCAAGGCCGCCAAGGCTGCAGCGGTTCAGCCTGCAGCCTGACAGCCTGCATCCCACGGGACGCTACTGTTTGCGGATCTCGATTGCCGGGGGCGACATCAGCCCGCAAGGCACGAGCTGATAGCCATCAATCCAGGTATCAAGCGCACACTTGAACTGGTATGGCCCGGTCCATGACGGCCACTTGGTGTTGATATGGAAGGGCCCGTGCGAATTACGGCGGTGCCCGATGACCTCGACAGCCAGCTCGACGGGTTTGTCGCCGAGCAGGGCGGTAATCTCAATTTCGTTGGGCTGCCATCCAATCACGCCGGCCGGACGGCCATCCACCAGCACCCGCACACCCATGCCTCGGTATTCCGGCACGCATACAAAGGCGCGCTCGCCCTCCGCCAGCACGGGTTGAATCGTGCGGCAATAGGCCACGTGGCCGGCGTAGAACGGAAGCCCCTGTTCGCACCAGTCGCCAATCGCGAGCGCGCCCGGCAGGGAGGTCATGGCGATGGCAGTCCCATCAACACGCGCGCCGAAATTGCCGAGCAGATAGACAATTTCCAGGCCCGAATGCGTTTCCGGGTAGACGATTTCCAGCTGCAGCTCATTCAATCCGTTTTTCAAATCAGACGGATCAATGCGCAGCTTACGCAGGGAGCGATCGGTCCACCAGCCGCATTCGGAATCGGTATTAACAGCCACGCCGTTCAGCGTGATGCGGAAGTCGCCGGGCTGCTCAATAGCGAGAAAGAGGTCGCCGGACGGGCGACTCTGCACATCAAAGTTGTAGGCCAGCGTCACGGAGACTGTGCGCGGCAGGGCGGGCTGTTTACGGGCCCATGGCTGAACCATATTTCCACCGCGCGGCTTAATCCCGATGGCTTTGCGCAAATTGTCATCTACATGCAGAATCTCCGTCACAGGCTGCCAGTCGCCATTGGAAATCCGGTAGCGGCAGCGGTCCAGCACCAGCACGTTGGCCTCGGATAGCCTGTAATCCCAAGCCCCCTGCCCGAACGCCTCTGTTCGAAGAAGCTGCGGAACGGCGGGAAGGGCCGGCTGTGCGCTGCCGGATTTTTTGGGAAATACAAAAAGGCGGCTGCCCAGAGCTGGAAGACTTGTACGGACTTCCCAGCCCGCTCCGTCCTTGACAGCGTCGGCCGCGCTTGTGGCGCCGGTCTCCGGATTAAGCTCGACCGGATGGCCAACACAATCCGCAAAGCCGCGGACGCGAATATCCGGGTAAGCCAACCGGCGGTCGCGGGCCTGGCTCTTAAACTGGTTCTGTTTCTGCTCCGCGACAAAATCCTCGCCGGTATTGCAGATAAAGAGGTAGAAGTTCTGCCGGTCCTCGCGCAGCAGATAAAGCGCGGCCGTCGCTTCACAGCCTGCCGCGTCCGCGATTGAAACACGGCGGGCAACCGGCTCGACGGCCTTGAGAATTTCTGCGCCGGCTATTTCGACACATGCGCAGGTGCGCGCAAAATCCGTCACAGCGGATGAAGCAAGCGCGTCCAGATATGCGGCCTGACGCCCCGCGAAAACAACCGTCCCGCCTGCGGAGCGGAACTTCTGGAGCAGGTTCAAGGTGGTCTTGCGCATGCTGATCTGAGATGGCACAAGCACTGCCCGATAAACCGCTTCACCAAAATGCAGCTCCGGCCGCCCGCCTTTTTTGACAATTCTGGCATGCCGCGAGAGCAGCTCCTCATCGCCGTAATCAAAGTCCACATGCCCGCCCAGCAGGAGATCGGTCACCGTCATGAAAGAAGCTTCGAGCTGTTGCCTGTCGGGATTCTGATCGGCATCCTTGCGGAAGGTCAGCCACATGCTTTCGACAGGGTGGATTACGAGCAGGTCCCGGACCTCCGTACCGCGGGTCATCACGGCATGCAGGCGGGCATAATAATCCTCGACCTTGCTGTAGAGATTCCACCACGGGGACTGGTAGAAGATGGCGGCAGGGTAGTCACGCTTGGCTTCGCCTTGCATGGTGTACCAGGAAAGATGCTGGCAGCGCAGGTTGATGCCAAGCGCCAGCTGCCAGTCGCCGAGCGCCTTGTGTCCGGCAAACGGGAAATCCCAGCCGGTGCAGCCGTAGGTTTCGGTCAGGCGCCATTTGCGTCCAAACTGATGCGCTGCGGAAGAAACCTGCTTGGCGGTGGCAAAAATACGCCAGTTCTCGGTCAGCATGTCCATGCCCGGCGCCTGCATGTGTTCGTATGAGCGCATACAAGCGCCCACACGATCGGCCTGCGACCACAGCGAATCCTCCATCATAAGGTGGCCGGTGAAAAGCATCTTGTTGCGGCCGGACCATTCGCCGATCTGCCGGACGAAAGCGTCCACGAACAAGTGGGTGGTGCAGTCGTGAAAATGGTAGCGGGCCTGGCTGACCGGCTGACCGTCAACATCAAAGACGAGCTCGGGCAGATGCGGGATCAGATCATAGCCATAGCGTTTGCGGAACACAGCCGTCAGCTGGCCGGTCCAGGTGAGTTTGGCGCCCGGCGCATCGCCGCTCTGAATGGTCAGAACATCGCCGTGATCCGGTTCGTCAGTGAAAATACCCGGAACCCGCTTGCCGAAATGTTTGCCGAAGCGTTTGCGATAGGCCTCATGCGTCACGCGGATAAACTCCCGCACGGCCTCATGATTCATGGTGTCAAGATAGGTGTAACCATTGTACCAATCGCTCGGCTCCTCCAGCTCAACTCCGAAATGGAGGATGGTTTCATCCGGGGCGGGGGCGGCTTTTTTGCCCGGCGGAATCAGGCGCACGTTGCTGGCGATAGCGCCATCCACTTTGGCCACGAAGACCGCGACGGTGTCCTTTGTGCGCTTGAAGGCTGTTCCGGGCTTGAGTAATTTCAGCTTCAGATGGCGCATGCGATACTTGGGGTTCTGCGTCACAAGCCCGCCTGCCGCGCCGGAGGGCCAGCGGTCCTCGTCGTAAAGCCAGGCTTGCATGTCCAGCTTTTCGGCCTCGTCAATGCAGGCCTCCACGCACTTGAACCACTCGTCCGACAAATAGTCAGTATCGAGCCCCACGCGGGAGTGCATGAAAAACCCGCCCAGCCCCATCTCCTTCATCAGGCGGATTTGCCGGCGCAATTCGACAGGATCGAGCTTGCCATTCCAGGCCCAGAACGGGGCGCCACGGTACTTGGAGGAGGGAGCTTGAAAATCGCCGAGCAATGCTTTGTTCATGTGAGACTCGTTTTTATTTCTGTTTGTTCATCAAGCTGGCGCCGCCCAGTTCACCGAGGGTGGCTTTTTGAAGATCGGTCCAGAGCGTTCCCTGTCCGGCGTGCAGGATATTGATGCGCAGATCCGGGCGCAGGCTGCCGGCCAGCTCCCACAGGCTGAAGGCAGCAGGATCGCCGAAGGCCGTGGTTTTCATCTGGGAACCGCGGGCGCGCTCGCTCTCGACCAGCTTCATCGAATCGGCCGCAGCCTGCCCCAAAGTACGGGTCATGCTGGCCCGGACCTCAGCGGTGTCCTTGTCAATCAGCGCAATCTGCTTGACTGTGCCGGCCTGGATTTCGGCCACCTGCTTTTCCTGATCGGCCTGAATCTCCGCCTTGATTTTCTGGGTTTCCTGGGCAACTTGAGCGCGACGCTGTTCAATCAAAGACATTTCCGTGTTGAGCTCAGCCTGCTTCTTGGCGGTGTTCTGTCGCTCCATATTCGTCAGATTCTGCTCCGTGGCAATGCTGGCCTTCTGAATCGGGTCCAGAATCTGCATGGGCACATCTACGTGCCGGATGAGCGCGTTATGGATGATGATTTTTTTCTCGGCCATGGTTTTGGAGAGCGCCTCGGTCATATCGTTCTGAAACTTCTCGCGGCCTTCGCCAACGATGAAATCCTTGGCGCGGTATTCCGAACCCTTGTTGCGGGTGATGGAAAGAATCTGAGGCATGATGACCTTGTCCACCACGGCCGGAAGATCTCCGTAGCTGCGGTACAGCCAGGCGATATTCCCGGGCAACAGTTCAAATTCCACCGTCATATCCAGACTGATCAGAAAGCCGTCGCGGGAGGGGAAGGTTACATACTCATTCAACACATGCACGCTGTCCCCGCCGCGCTGCCCGATGGCAGCGGGTTTTTTGGCGGGCGGCTTATTATCAACTGCCCGCTGCTGCATTTCCATATCGGTTTGCTGGTAGTACTCCTTGCGTTTGCTTTGCTGCTGCTTCAGCATATTGTCCTGCAAAGCATCCATGGCCACGTTCTGAACGAGGATCTGGCCCTTGGTGATCACAGCGCTGCCTTCGCGACCGAGCAGCGAGACTTGATTGACGCCGATTTCGAGAATGTTGATCTGGAATTCCTTCGGGTTTACGTAATAAAGGCCGGGCTGGAGAATATCCTCCCGCACGCCTTTTTCGCCCGGCCCGGCGAAGGCGCCTTCGGAGGCCTGCTTACCGGAAAGCGAGGTGATCAGTCCGACATACCCGATGGGGATGACCACAGCGTCCTCGACTTTGACTTCGTAGCCAAACGGGTTAAGCCGGTGTTTTCCGGGGCCCAGCACACGCCGCGTAACGCCCTTCTGTCCTTCGTTGGCTAAAAATTCCCCCTGCGGAAGTTCGGCGCCAACCTTGGCGGTTACGACCCCGACTTTCCCGGGCGGGATGTTGATGACCGGCATGATCTGATGGTCATATTCATAGGGATTCCAGAAATGGCGGCCTTCTCCCAGCACCTGCTCCTGAATGCCCATTTGTCCGGCCTTGGCCAGGATCTGTCCCGGTTGCAGACCGGAACCGGTTTTGGCGGTGATGATGGCCATCTGATCCGGCTCGACATAAAACCGGCAAAAGCCCCATTCCCAAACAAACGCGCTGAAAAGGATCACCGCGACGATGGTGAAGATGATTGATTTTAGCGGATTCATTATTTCAGCTCCTTGGCGGCTTGCGGTAAATACGGGCGGAAAAGCGTGCCGAGCCCTTCATCCTGATCGGTGCTCAGGATGGAATCAATGCGCGGCCCAACTTTCTTATAGAAGGTGTAGCGGGCGTAATTCAGACCATTGCTGAAGGCCTGAACCTGACTGGAAAGAACGGAAGCCTCGGCGACGTTTTGCATCTTCACAACGGCAGCATCGGCTTCGGCCTTGAACATGACGGCCTTGGCCTGAGCCATGGCGGCTTCATTCTCAATTCGGGCAACCCCGAGTTCACGCTGGGCCTGCACCACCCGCACGGCCTGCTCCTGCTGGGCAGCGATAACGGCCTGAATACGCACCGTGTCGGCGCCCACCTTTTCGCCGCTCTGCCTGGCCAGCATTTCCTGTTTGACCAGTTCGGCCTTGGATTTGGCCTGCCCGATCTCCATGTCGTATTTCCGGCTTTCCTGAACGGCGACTTCGCGATCCCGGATGATGCTGGAGATTTCCTCTGGCGGACTGATGTTGCGGATCAGCACCGAGCGGATGGAAACGCCCCATTTTTCGCAGGTGCTACGCAGGTGCAGCTCAAGATCTTTCTGAAACTGCTGACGGGTTTCACCAACAATAAAGGTGGTGGCGGGATGTTTGCTGCCTTCAATGCGACTGAAACCGCGGGCGCGGGGCAGGATAACCTTCTTGATGATGTCATTCATATCGCCCACGCGATGGGTGAGCAGCGCGGCATTTTCACCCTGCAGCGCGAATTCAATCGTGCCTTCGACCATCACGCTGAATCCGTCCATAGTGAGAAAGTTGATGGCATCCAGGCCGCTCATTTCAAAACGCTGACTCTGGAGATTGACTTCCGCGACGCTGACCAGGTATGGATTGAGATAATACGAACCGGAATCCAGCACCGTCGGCAGCACGCCTTTCATCAAAGCGCCAACCAGGAAGCCATTCGGCTTGTTGGTTGAGATGCCGCTCAGAACATCGTCCCCGACCAGCGATGTCACCACGCCTGCAAAGCCCGGGCGGATGGTAATGGCATCAAAAAGATCAACGCGGAAGGCGTAAGGGTTGATACGGTATTTGCCGGGACTCAGCACATCCGCAAGCAATCCCTTCTGGTTGGCGTCAGCGATGATCTGGTTGGGCGGGAGGTCCTGTCCGTAAAGCCGCGTGAGAACGCCAAGCTTGCCAGCGGGAATATCCGTGATCTGGTCCATACGCCAGTCCCAGAAGTAGGGGTTGCGAAAGTAGCGCCCCTCCGGCAGAACTTCCAGCTGGATACCTTTCTGCCCGGGCGTGAGGGCGACGATTTGGCCGGAGGAAAGATTCTCGCCGGTCTTGGCAATCAGAATGGCAATTTGCCCGCTGCCCGGTTCGATCCTGCAAAAGAACCAGACGAAAATGGGGATGAAGGCCAGAACCCCCATCAGCAAGAGCGGCCAGAAGGCCGTCCGCAGCATGGCAAACTGTCGTAGAATCGGTGGGGGATATCCAGAGCCACCAAATGCGTTATCGTCGTGCGGTTCTCTATTCATAACTCAGGCCTCGTTTCCCAGATTAATGTTGGCAGGCGAACTTTAGCACATTCTTGAACTAACCAGGCCCGGAAATCGTCTCATGCTCCGCCCATCCGCACAACCTGCCCCGGCTGACCGCTGCGCAGGCGTTCGGCAAGGCGCGTGATGCGCTGGCGCGTATCGAGACGCTTGACCGCCATCGCCACGGCTTTCAGCGAGCCGATCAGCACAACCAGCTTACGGCCGCGGGTGATGCCAGTGTAGAGCAGGTTGCGCTGGAGCAACATGTAGTGCTGGGTGTGGAGCGGAATTACAACGCAGGGATACTCGCTGCCCTGGCTCTTGTGAATCGTCACGGCGTAAGCCATGGTCAGCTCATCCAGCTCCTCGAAATCGTACGCTACGTCACGCTCGCCATAGCTCACGATCAGTTCGCGATCGTCGCGGCGCAGCTTTGTGATCTGGCCCAGATCGCCGTTGTAGACCTCCTTGTCGTAGTTGTTATGCGTCTGCATCACGCGATCACCCACGCGGAATGTGACGCCGAAGCGTTCGACGCCTTCGCCTGTGGCATTGAGCGCCGCCTGCAGCTTCTGGTTCAGATTGCGCGCACCCAGCACCCCGCGCTGCATGGGAGTCAACACCTGAATCTGCTCGCGCGGATTGAAGCCGAACTTTTTGGGAATCTGGTCGCGCACAAGCGCCACCAGCCGTTCGGACGCACGGTCGGCATCATCCTCGGGGATGAAGTAAAAATCCGACGTCTGACCGGTCTGCCCGGTCAGCGGCATTTCACCCTCATTCACGCGGTGGGCATTGGCGATAATTGCGCTCGACGATACCTGGCGGAAGACCTCGGTCAACCGGCAGACCGGCAGCCGGTCGGAGGCGATCAGATCGTGCAGCACGGTGCCTGGCCCGACGGATGGCAATTGGTCCACATCGCCCACCAGCAGCAGCGCCGCATAGCGCGGTATGGCCCGCAGCAGGTGGCAGGCCAGCGGCAAATCGAGCATGCTGCATTCATCAATTACGAACACGTCGCCTTCAAGAGGATTTTTGCGATCATGCCGGAAAGCGCCGGTGCGCGGGTCGTAAACCATCAGCCGGTGCAGAGTTTTAGCTTCGTGCCCGGTGGTCTCAGTCAGACGTTTGGCCGCCCGGCCAGTCGGTGCCGCCAGCACCACGCGCAGCTTTTTGGCCGTCAGCACGCGCAGGATTGCGTTAACAAGGGTGGTCTTTCCGACCCCCGGTCCGCCGGTAATCACCATCACCTTTGAGCGCACCGCCATGGCCAGCGCCGCGCGCTGGGCCGGGGCCAGCGTGAGTTTAGTTTGCTGCTCCACCCAGGCGGTGGCTTTGGCAATGTCGATTTGCGGACAGGGATGCGCGCCGTCGGTCAGCTCCAGCAGCGCGGCTGCCAGCGTCACCTCGGCGTTGAAAAGCGGCGTGAGGTAAATCAGCGGCCCGAGCTCGGAGTCTCCGGGATCCAGAACCATGCGCCGCTCGGAGAGGCCATGGTCGAGCGCCGTCTGCACGATTTCCAGCGGGATCCCCAGAATTTCGGCAGCCTTGGCCAGCAGCGCATCGCGCGGGTAGGCGCAATGGCCGTCGGACTGGGTCTCCTGCAAAACGTACTCGATGCCTGCCCGCGCCCGCAGGTCGCTGGTCTTTTCGATGCCCAGCCGCTCGGCAACCTTGTCGGCGGTCTGAAACCCGATGCCCCAAATGTCCCGCGCCAGGCAGTATGGATCGGCGCGCACGCACTCGATGGCGTTTTCACCGTAAGTTTTGTAGATACGGAAGGCGCGCGCTGTACTGACCCCGTTGCCCATCAGGAAAGTCATGATCGCGCGCACGCTCTTGGCCTCCTGCCAGCCATCCTTGATACGCTGCCGGCGCACCGGCCCGATACCCTCGACGCTTTCCAGGAGGGCGGATTGTTTGTCAATCACATCGAAGACTTGTTTGGCGAAACGCGCCACAAGTTTTCCGGCGTAGACCGGGCCGATGCCTTTGATCATTCCCGAACCGAGAAATTTTTCGATGCCTTCAATCGAATCCGGCGGCGTTGTTGCGAGAACCCCGGCGCGGAACTGCAGCCCGTGCTCCTTGTCCATCACCCAGCTGCCCGTGGCCTTGACCCACTCCCCCGCCGTCACCTGCGGCAACCGGCCAACCAGCGTTGATATTTCACGTCTTCCCCGCACCTTCACCCGCAGCACGCAATAGCCGGACTCCTCACTATGAAACGTAACGCGCTCGACCGAGCCTTCGACCGTCTCCATCGGCGGCGTCGCCGGCGCTGTCGCACATGTGGTTTCTCCAAAACTCATGGCGTTCTTATAGCATAAGTGTTCGGTGGACAGTGTTCGGTTAATCACCGAACACTTGCACACACGCGCCGGATTCGCTAGGGTTGGTCGCATTCGCTGCTCGGGTGGTGAAATTGGCATACACGTTAGCTTGAGGTGCTAATGGCCGAAAGGCTGTGGGGGTTCGAGTCCCCCCCCGAGCACCATCCCCTTTCTAACCCTGCAAACATTGACTTATCTAAGTGTTTGCCAGCCTGTTGTATGTATAGTGGTTACGTCCAGTGGTTACGAGTGTACCCGTGTCAGAGCGTAAATGACGATGCACCCACAGTAGTTTGTCGGCGTGGAGTACCCGCCATTGCCCATGGTCCATGTTACGGCCATCCCGTCCCCAGCGTGCAGCAGCCAGGCAACTTCAAGCCGATATGGGACCCTGTCCCCATCTGGACGCGACCCCGTACGGGACCAGTGAGCCGGGTGACCATGGCGGGGTCGTGCTGATGTGCGTACCTGATGCACATGCAAGCGGCCAGCACTGCCGGCAAGCCGTAGTTGGTGGTCGGAGCGAGGCGCGGTGCCCGGCTGGAGACGGCAGCAGTCCACACGCCTGTCCGCCAAGTCGCCTTGACCCCATACCCCGTTTTCGAGATGGGTTCCCCCCACCCCCCGTCAGCGCACGAAGGGGCATATCACGCTTCGTGGATGATGCAGCAAACTCGATGCCCCTTTTTTGAAGGTTCCATGCGGTTGTGTGGCGGAAGACGGAAATATAGAATTGAAGTTGTGACTAGCGGTGAGACGACCAGCGTGAACTCCAACTGTGCACACCGGCTGACCGTGCATGGCGTCGCTGTACCACATGGGCAGCCGGTCGGACATGGAGGCGCGCTGCGCCGGAACGACCGGGCGATGGACAGTGGGGCGGCTTGGTTGCGGCCTGCACTGACATTGGTGACTTCAGTGACCTGATTGCCTGCAATAAGATTGGGCGCGGGGATGTTGTGGGCGGTGGAGACGGCGTTTCACGCCGCGGCCCCACCCTGACTGGCGGAGACTTACTTGCGTTCGCGGTCTGATGTCGGGGGTGGCGATTTCGGGCGGACGGGACGGGGTGATTACTGCTGTGAACTTTGTGCCATTTCAGAAATATATTACGCTTCGGCCTCGAATAAGACTATTTGCTCTTTTGGTGCCTGACCCCTTCGGGGGAACTGATGCGTTGCGATCGTTAGCTTGACGCGTATGCCCTTCGGGGTCGGCGGTCGGGTGATTTTTGCCGCCTTCCAGGCCATTCACGGCGGGAAACTGCGCGTCTTGAATCCTTACGATCCTGTTCTGCTCCGCTGTCCCGCAGCCCCGGTTCGGGTTCGGCGGATGGATACCGATGCGATTGTGGCGCGGGCCGAATGCCAATGGCGCGATCCGGTGGAATGGGATGCAGAATCCGGCGTCGTGTATCGGTTGGAAACGAAATTATCTTAATGAAATGTTCATCCGAGATTGCTATAACAAATCACTAACGTCCCATGGGACGCAGGCTGTTAGGCTGTAGGCTGTTAGACTGTTAGGAAATTC
>JBAXJV010000061.1:0-11470 GCA_037137675.1 bacterium
CAGCCTACAGCCTAAACCGCTACAGCCTTGGCGTCCCTGTGGGACGCCAGTGAAGCCATTTTATGTTACGGCTCAGGTAGTCAGGAGTCAGTTTGGCCAATGGCGCAAAAGCCGCCAGATGGATCGGGAGATAAGAAAGGGTTCAGGGTTCGGGGTTCAGTCCGGATTTTTCCTGAACCCTGATACCCTGAACCCTGGTTTCTCAGATGAGAAAGGGCTGCCATCGCAAACCATTCTCATCTGAGGCACCTTGAATGCTTGCTCCGCCATGCTCAATAAACCGGAAGATTTGAACCACGGATGACACGGATATCACGGATAAATCAAACCCAAGTCCGTTATGTTTTGTATTATCCGTGCCATCAGTGTAATCCGTGGTGCGATTTTGCATTGTCTCACTCCTGAATTCTGAGTAATTACGATTTCGTGTAACCTTTTTGCATCTGGTGGCTCTAATCCTTGTAGCGGACAACAGGTCCGGAAGGAGAAAGAGCACATGCACGGATTGAAAGAGATTCAGGAAGTGGATTTTCAAAAAGAAGTTCTCGATTCGGAGCTGCCGGTGCTGGTGGATTTTTTTGCGCCATGGTGCGGTCCCTGCCAGGCTCTGGCCCCCGCGCTGGAAGCTCTGGCCAAGACCTTTGACGGTCGGATGAAGGTTGTCAAAGTGAACGTGGACGAGGCCCGGCAGCTGGCTGCCACCCACAGCATTCGCGGTGTGCCCACCTTGATGTTTTTCAAGAAGGGGAAAGTCGTGGACACCGTTGTCGGCCTGCCAGCCACCAGCGCTTTGCGAGCGAAGATCGAAGCCCTGTCCTTCTCGCCTGAACGGGTTGGCGTGTGCGGGTGCAGCGCTTGAAAAGGAGGTGCCTATGATCGTCCGATTGATAATAGGAGTGGTTGCAGGTGGAGTCCTGGGGTATTGTGTCTACAGGTTCATTGGATGTTCCAGCGGAACCTGTCCGATTACGTCCAACCCCTGGGTGAGTACGATTGTTGGAATGTTGATGGGCGGTCTGGCCTCCGGCAGTTTTTTGAAGTGAAACTAATAACAAGGAAGATAGCAATGACAACTGAACGTTATGTCCGCATGGTGGCCGGCGCATTCGTGCTGGCGAGTCTGGCGCTGGGTTACTGGGTGCATCACGGTTGGTTCTTCTTTACGGCCTTCGTGGGGCTGAACCTTTTCCAGTCGGCATTTACAGGGCTTTGTCCGCTGGAGGCGATCCTGCGGCGCTGCGGTGTGCCGTCCGCCAACGGCGGGTGCGACTGCAAGTAACGGAGCCACGGGTTATAACCGCCTGCGAGCTGGAAAATGTAAGGACTACCATGAACCTGATGGCTGGCTGTTGCCGGATCACTCCGGCGATTCTGATCGCGCTGCTGGTGTACCTTCCCGGAGTACAAGCTGTTACGCTGGATGAATGCATCGGAGCGGCGCTTCGCAATAATCCGGATTTGCGGGCGGCGGCCGAACGCGTGCAAGCCGCGCGGGCGGCCATTCAGGAAGCCCGGTCGGCCTACTACCCGATGCTCGGCGCCTCCGGCACTTATGCCCGCACGGATAACCCGCCACAGGCATTCATGATGCTGTTGAACCAGCGCAACGTCTCGATGCAGTCCGACTTCAACAACCCGCCTGACACCGACAATCTGGCGATCAGCCTGGGTCTCAAATACCGCTTGCTCGACTTTGGCAGGCGCGGGTTTGACAATAAAATGGCCAAAGGCGGCGCCGAAATTTCCCGCTTGCTGCTGCAGGGGCTGCAGAACGATCTGATCCATCAGATCGCACGCGGCTATTATTCCGTCCTTCAGGCCGACGCCTTCGTAACCGTGCAGGAGGAAGCCGTTCAGGTTATCCGGGAAAGCCTGCGCGTCGCGAACGAGCGGTTGAGCTCTGGCGGTGCGGTCAAAACCGATGTGCTGAACCTTGATGTCCAACTCTCCCAAACCAGGGAAAATCTGATCAGTGCGCGTAACCGCGTCAAGCTTGCGATTGCCGCGCTTAATACCGCTATTGGCACCAACCAGGTGATCGCGGCGCCCAATCTTGTCAAGGTTGGAGCCCCGGACGGCAAGCCGTCAGAGAGCCAGGAACCCGCTGCCATCGAGAACCGTCCGGAACTGCATGCCGCCTGGAAAATGGCGGAAGTACAACGCACGGCGATCCGGAAGGCGCGCAGTCAGTACTGGCCCACCGTGAACGCCTTCGGCTCGGTAGACGGGAACAGCCCTGTCTCGACTGATTTTGAACAGAGTTACCTGATTGGTGTCACTGCCGAATTGGATATCTTCGACGGATTTCGCAAGCATGCCGTACTTGCTGGCGCCAAGGCTCAGTCCCGGGTTGCAGATGCCGAGTCGGAGAAAGTTGCGAACAATCTCCGGCTCGATCTTACCAGCGCATCAATTCAGGCCGCCGAGGCCTGGGAGCGACTGGATGTCGCCCGCAAGAGCATTGCGAGCGCCGAGGAGGCCTTGCGTATTACGCAGCAACAGTACCAGCATGGCGCAGCTGATATTCCAGCTTTGCTCACCGCCCAGTTTGGACTCACCGGAACACGAACGCGCAATATCGCGGCCAGGTATGACTATCTGATCGCACTTTCAAACCTGGATCGCGCACGAGGTGGACTCGTTAAGCGTTATGAGCCGGAAATAAGCAAACGGGATTAAGCTTAAGAATTGGAGAATGCAGCATGAGTGACGAGCCCAAGAACGAAAAAACCGGACAAATCGAGCCAGCCCCGCCGCGCGCACCGGGCCGGTTGTGGCGTGTCGCAAAACCGGCGCTGGGCGTCGCGATTCTGGCGGGTTTGATCATATCGAGCATGGGTATTTTCCGTGCCCGTACCGGGCCGGGGCACGTCGAAGCGCTAAACGGTGTCGCCGTGCCTCCGGATGCTGCGCGCATCACCGTGCAGTCCGGAAATATCGCTCCGCAAATAGGCATCGCCGGGACGGTTTCTTCAGAAATCACCGTCAATTTGAGCGCCAGGCTCGGCGCCGTGGTACAGACGGTTTCGGTTTCTGCGGGCAGCCCGGTTAAGAAAGATCAGGAACTGTTAATGCTGGATGACCGCGACCTTCAAGAACAGGCGGCATCCGCAGCGGCGCAGTTCAAACAGGCAGAGTCAGAATATAAACGCGCGCAAGGGTTGTTTGGAGCGCAGGCCGCAACCGCGCAGGCACTCGCGGCGGCGGAAGCAACGCTGGCTTCGGCGCGCGCGCAATGGGAGCGCAGCAAGGTTATGTTGACGTATGCCTGCATCGTAGCGCCCATGGATGGCATTGTGACTGACCGGCGTGTGGAAGTTGGTAATCTGGCCAGCCCCGGCCAGGTGCTGCTGTCGCTCTATGCTCCTTCTTCCATGCAGCTGGAAGTTCCGGTTCCGGTGCGGCTGGTAGGAAAACTGCCGGTGGGGCAAACCGTCGAGGTGCTGCTTGATCGCCCGGCCCGTATTTTCAACGGAAAGGTGCGGCAGATCGTCAGCGAACTTGATCCACTCAGCCGTACGCAACTGGTCAAAGTGCACCTCGAAGCGGCGCCCGGCGAATTGCTGCCCGGCACCTTCGGACGGCTGTTGGTAAATGAAGAGGCGCGGCCAGCGATGACGTTGCCGGCGACGGCGGTTTATGCTGTTGGACAGATTGAATTTGCGCAGGTTGTACAGGGAGAACGCGCTATCCGGCGGGCGATCAAGACAGGGCCGCGCCATAAAGACAGCGTTGAGGTGCTTTCCGGCCTGTCGTCCGGCGAAATTGTTCTGCTGTCTCCGGTGCAGGAGGATTGATCAATGGATCTGGAACCAAAACATTCGATGGTTAGCGGCTTGATTGAGGCCTTTCTCAAAAGCAATCTTGCCATTTTGCTGATCGTGATCTCGTTGGCCGCAGGCGCCGCAGCGCTGTGGCTGACCCCGCGTGAGGAGGAGCCGCAAATTTCCGTGCCGCTGGCTGACGTGCTGGTGCAGTACCCGGGCGGCAGCGCGGAAGAGGTGGAGAGGCTTGTATCGTCGCGGCTGGAACGGATGCTCTATCAGGTGGACGGAGTCGAATACGTCTATTCGATGTCGAGCCCCGGCATGGCGGTTGTCACCGTCCGTTTTCGCGTGGGCGAGGAACGTGAGAAGAGCCTGCTCAAGCTTTACAACAAGCTTTCTCAAAACATGGACCGCGTCACGCCCGGTATCGCCGGCTGGGTTGTCAAACCGATTGAAATTGACGATGTGCCGATCGTCACCGCCGCGCTATTTGGCGGAAGTTATGACGGGCATGTTCTGCAGCGTATCGGCGAAGAGACTGTAGCGCGCCTGCAGCAAATCCCAAATACCGGCACCGTCACCCTGCACGGCGGTCAGCGGCGCATGGTTCACGTTTATCTCGACATGGAACGGCTGGCCGCTTACGGCCTCTCGTCCATGGAAATCGCCGGCGCGCTAAAAGTCTCGAACGCCCAGTTGGAAAGCGGGAGCTTCGAACAGGGTAACGCCAACTGGCGCGTGGAGACCGGACCGTTTCTGGAGACGCCGGACGAAGTGCGCAACCTGATGGTTGGCCTGCACGCCAACCGCCCTGTGCATTTGTGCGATGTGGCTAAGATCGTGGACGGTCCGGAAGAGGCGCATTCCTATACCCGCTTCGGCTTCGGTCCCGCCGCCGGGCAAACGCCCTCAACCCTCCGCATGCCAGCCTCCACCTCCCTCCCCGCCGTCACCATAGCCGTCGCCAAAAAGAAAGGCAGCAACGCCGTGATCGTAGCGGGCGAGGTTGAGCGCAGTCTGGAGGCTATGCGCGGCACGCTGCTCCCGGACGACGTGCAGGTCCGCATCACCCGCAACTACGGCGAAACGGCTAACGAGAAGGTCAACGATCTGGTTGAGAACCTGCTCGAAGCCATTGTCACCGTCATCGTCCTGATCGCAATTGTGATGACCTGGCGCGCCAGCCTGATTGTAGCCATGGCCGTGCCGCTTACTTATGCGCTCACGCTGCTGATCAACTATCTGGCCGGGTACACGATCAACCGCGTCACACTCTTCGCGCTGATACTGGCGCTTGGATTGCTGGTGGACGATCCGATCGTGGCCGTGGAAAACATCTACCGCCATCTCGCCAAGCGCCGGTACCCGAGGCTGCAGGCAATCGCCATGGCCATGAATGAAGTCATGCCGCCGGTGATCCTCGCTACGCTCGCAGTAGTGGTGGCCTTTATTCCGCTGTTCTTTATCACCGGCATGATGGGGCCCTACATGCGCCCGATGGCGCTCAATGTTCCATTGGCCATGCTGACCTCGCTGCTGATCTCCTGCGCCATCACGCCTTGGGTTTCGAGTAAACTTTTGCGAGATCACGGCGCCGAGAAGGCGGGGGATGTCACGGAAACCCGCACCTACCGGCTATATCGTGCCACGCTGCGTCCTTTCGCAATGTCGCACCGTAATATCTGGCTGCTGCTGGCGGGTGTGGGAGTACTGTTTGTGCTTTCGATGCTGTTGGTAGTAACCGGTCGCGTGCCGCTCAAAATGCTGCCTTTAGACAACAAGAACGAGTTCCAGATTCTGGTGGATTTGCCAGCTTCCGCCACGCTGGAAACCACTGACGGCGCCGTGCGCGAGCTGGAAGCCTTTCTGCGGACGCTGCCGGAAGTGACCGACTTCACCGCCACTGTCGGAAACGGCTCGCCGATGGACTTCAACGGCCTCGTGCGGCACTACTACATGCGGCAGGGACCGCAGGTCGCCGACTTGCGGGTGAACCTGCTGCCACGGACCCGGCGCGCCATGGACAGTCACTCGATCGTGCTGCGGATCCGCAAAGATATCGCCGCCATCGCTGAACGCTGGCATGCACGCATCAAGCTCGTAGAGTTACCGCCGGGCCCGCCGGTGCTCTCCACCGTCGTAGCTGAAATTTACGGTCAGCCGCACCTCCGTTACGCGGATCTGACCGCCGCCGCACGCATTGTGCAGGAGGAATTCGTCAAGGAGCCTGGCATGGTTGATGTTGACAGCACAGTTACCGCCGATCAGCGTAAGCTGTCGTTCCGGGTGGACCGTGAGAAGGCCGGGCTGAGCGGAATTTCCACCGAGGATATTGCGCAGACCATGACGCTCGCGCTGGCCGGGATGCCAGGCGGCACGGTGCACATCAAGGGCGAACACAACGAATTGCCGATCATGTTGCAATTGCCGCGCGCGTCCCGTTCCGACGCGGCCTTCTTGAAAACCGTGCTCATCAAAGGACGTGGCGGGCGTTCCGTGCAATTGGGAGAGCTGGGCCGCTTCGAGGAAAGCGTCGTGGATCAGACGATCTTCCATAAAAATCTGGAGCGCGTGGTCTATGTTACCGCCGAGATGGCCGGCCGCGGCCCGGCCTACGCGGTGTTACAGCTCCAGACGCACTTTACCAAACACCCGCTGCCAGCAGGGATACGGGTGGACTGGCGCGGAGAGGGCGAGTGGAAGATTACGCTCGATGTCTTCCGCGATCTGGGTATTGCTTTTGCGGCTGCGCTGATGGGAATCTACGTGCTGCTTGTGTACGAGACCGGCTCTTATGTGCTGCCGATAGTAATCATGATTTCCATCCCGCTCACGCTGATCGGAATCATGCCGGGCTTCTGGCTGCTCAACTTGATTGTTGACCGTCCGGTGGGCGGCTTCAATAATCCGGTTTTCTTCACGGCCACCGCTATGATCGGCATGATTGCGCTGGCTGGCATCGTAGTGCGTAACGGGATCATATTGGTGGACTTCATCCGCAATGCCGTGGCGCGCGGGCAGGCGGTACACGAGGCCGTTTACGAAGCTGGCGCGGTGCGCTTCCGTCCAATCTTTCTGACCGCCGCTGCGGCGTTGCTGGGATCCTGGCCCATTACGCTTGACCCGATTTTCAGCGGGCTGGCATGGGCGATCATCTTCGGGCTTTTCGTCTCCACCGCCTTCACCCTGATCGTGATTCCCGCCGTGTATGTGCTGATCTACGATCGTCCGGGAGCCCGGCATTAGCGCTGCTCTTATCGCAAACTCCCTGTTCCGCCGTCGAGCGGTCCTTTCAAGCGGGAAGCCTGCTGGCGTTGGATTTCCGGCAGAATACGTTCCCTGATAAACGCCAGCGCTTCCCGGGCGTCGCGATCCACCTGAATGGCCGTCAATCGCACCAGGTCTTCATCCGTGAGCATGATCATGGTCATGTTTGGTTGCCCTTTTCCGGTCATCTGGCCGTGTATATCAGATACAATCCGCCCAGCAGCACCAGTGTGCCGCAAATCTTTTTGAGTGCCACGGCGCCCTTGGATTTTTCGTTCCAGTCCAGATAATGCTGCACCACCTCTGTAAACGTCCCGGCCAGCACGATCACCGAGCAGTGGCCCACGCCATACAATAACAGTAATATGATTCCGTAGGAAAGGTTGGTTGACGCCAGCTTGAATGTTACCGCCAGCATCGGCGCCATGTAAGCGAAGGTGCAGGGGCCGAGCGCCACTCCGAATACAAGGCCCATAACAAACGCCGCCAACAGACCCTTGCGCTTCATGCCTGGATGGACCGCGCCCGGCATGGGCAGACGGAGGGCATCTAGCAGGTAGAGCCCGACTGCGAAGAAAATTACGGCCACGGTGTAGTTTCCCCAGCGCCCGACGTCGCCCAGCATTCGTCCCGCTGCGGCCGTGATCACGCCGATCACGCCAATTGTGATTAGAATGCCGACTGCAAACAGCAAGGCTGTTTCAAAAGCCCGCCGAGTTGTAATCCGGCCCTGCTTGTCAATAAAACCGACAATCAAAGGAATGCTCGCTAAATGGCAGGGGCTCAGCAGGATGCTGAGCACACCCCATACCAGAGCCGCAGCCATGGCGATGGCGGGCGTCCCTTCGATCGCGTGCGTCAATGATGTAAACAATTGCTCAAGCATTCTCTGTCTCCTCTAGCTTTTCTCTCTGGTAGGGCGAGGCGTCCCGCCGAGCCGCAGCGCCTGGTCACAGGTCACGGCTCAGCCGGAGGCTTCGCTCTACCACCCCGATCACACCCAACTTCGCTGTCATATCTGTTCTGGCCAAAACATGCGGCTTACGGCTCAGCCGGAGGCTTCGCCATGCCGATGACTACACCCAACTCCTTCCACTTTGCCAGAATGTCGTCTTTTCCAAAGAACCCTTCGTGCCGGAACAATTCCTTCCCGGCTGCGTCATAGAAGATCTGCGTCGGAATCATGTTGATTCCGTACTTCTTGCCCGCATCCGGGTTTTGCCATACGTCAATGAACTGGACCTCCAGCTTGCCGGCGCAGCTCTTTTTGAGGTCCTCCAAAATGGGCGCCATCAGCTTGCACGGGATGCACTTTCCCGCGCCCAGGTCCACCAGGCGCGGCAATGGCTGACCCGGCATGTCTGCTGCCGGCGCGGCAGCTTTGGAGCCACCCGAATTCGTGGCGCTTGCTGCACCGGTCGCCGCCAGCGTGCCCGCAGCGGGGTCCTGCTTCCCGGCATTCTTCGCGATCAGCACTCCTGCGACAGCCACAGCCAGCGCGATCCAAATCCATTTTCCAGGCCCGCTGCAACAACTTCCTCCGCCGCAACTGCAGGTGGAGCCGCTGTCCGGTTTTTCGCAATCGTTCGACATGTGCGTGTCCTTTCTGTCACATAATGGCATTGAACAAATATCCGACCGCAATGATTCCGATCGCCACCACTCCGAAAAACACAGCCAGCAAGCGTGGCTTGAGCACTTTGCGCAGAATGATCGCCTCCGGCAGGGAAAGCGCGATCACCGCCATCATGAACGCCAGCACTGTGCCGAGCGCCGCGCCCTTGCCTAGCAGCGCCTGAACAACGGGGATGATGCCGGCCGCGTTGGAATACATCGGTACGCCGATGATCACCGAGAGCGGAACGCTCCACCATGCGGCTTTTCCCATCAATGCCGCCATGGCATTGGCTGGTACATATCCATGAATGGCTGCGCCCACGGCAATGCCAATGACAACATAAAGCCAGACTTTTCCGACGATATCACGTACCGCCTCGCGGCCCGACCGGATGCGCGCCGGCCAGTCCAGCAGCTCTGCTTCGATGCCGGCTTTTGATCCGGTCGCATAGACCCACTCTTCCACATGGCGCTCCATTTTCAACCTGCCGATGATCCAGCCCGCCAGCATGGCAATGCCCAGCCCCATGCCCAGATAAATGGCTGCCACTTTCCATCCGAACATGCCGAACAAAAGCACCAGCGCAATTTCATTTACCATGGGCGCCGAAATCAGAAATGACAAGGTCACCCCCAGCGGTATGCCAGCCGTAACGAATCCTATAAAAAGTGGGACGGCAGAGCAGGAGCAGAAGGGCGTGACGATGCCAAGCAGTGCCGCCAGCACATTCCCGGTCGCTTCCCGCTTCCCCGCCAGAATCCGGCGCGTCCGTTCCGGCGTGAAAAAGGACCTTATGATGCCCACCACAAAAACGACAATCGTCAGCAGCATCAGAACCTTGGGAGTCTCGAACACAAAGAATTGAAGTGCGGCAGCCATCCCTTGCCCTCGTGGCAGGCCCAGCGCGCCATACGTCAGCCAAATCGAAAATGACTCCAGATTCCAGTATGTCCACCCCCAGAGAACAAGCAGTGCGACGCCTTTTATGATGAGCTGTAGCCAGTTTTGTTTCATGTGTTAGGCCCCACTGTTGCTCTGAAAGAATTTGAGTTGAAAGGCAAGTGTTTGCCCAGGACTTCAGTGTCTCCGCAGCCGGCGATCTCCGGCTCCAGAGTGCTGTGCGAAATTGCCCAGCGGGTTTGCAGCCGGGCGCGGACCTGCTGCAAGACGGGCTCAAGATTTGACAAACGCTCGTCGGCCACTCGCAGATGAGCTGTCAGCATGCGCTGGTTCGGGCGTAGCTCCCACACGTGGATATGGTGCAGATCGCAGCCCGGCACAAGTTGTTGTACATCCTGCTGCAGTTCTTTCAGGTCAAGTCCGTCCGGGGTTCCTTCCAGCAGGACTCTGATTGCGTCGCGTAGTAATCGCCAGCCGCTGGCAAGCACCAGAGCCACGACGAGCATCGAAACGACCGGATCCAGATAAGGCCCGTATTTCCAGGACGCCAAAAGAGCCGCCACCACAACGGCCGCCGACGAAAGCGTGTCCTGTAGCAGGTGCAGCATTGCGGCCTGCATGTTCATGTCGCCATGGCTGTGGCCCCTTAGCAGAAGCACGGAGAACAGGTTGGCTGCCAATCCCACGACCGCCACGGTCAGCATCACTCCCGAGAGAATCGGCGACGGATGCATCAACCTCGCCACCGCCGAGTGAATAATCAATGTGCCCACGACCAGAATGGTGGCGCTGTTGAAAAGGGCGGCCATGACCTCAACCCGCCCCAGGCCGTAGGTGTGCCGGTTTGAAGGCGGGCGTCTTCCGAGCCGCCGCGCCACGAGCGCGATGATCAGAGCAATCACATCGCTGAGATTATGCACAGCATCAGAAAGCAGCGCCAGGCTGCCCGAAACCATTCCGCCAATCACTTCAACAACAACGATCAGCGTGTTGAGTGCGATCGCGCCTGCCAGGCGCAGCTCCAGCGCCGGCTCTGCGTCTGCGGGTGTGTGTTGATGCGCCAGGCGTTTTTTCATCAGCATTCCGATCGTTCAGCTTTATTGAACAATTTACGGCTGCGCATTGCGTCGGATTTGGCCACCTCGAACGCGCACGCAATGGCGCGCAGGATGCAAGGTGTTTCCAGATGGTAAAAATTTTTCATGCCCTCCCGCCGGTCGCTCACAACACCGGCCTTTTTCAGCATGGCCAGATGTCGCGAAAAGCCGGATTGATCAATCTTCGCCAGTTTATTCAATTCGCAAACGCACTGGTCCCCGCTGGACAGCGCATCCACCATCAAAACGCGAACCGGGTGTGCCAGCGCCTTCAAAATATCTGCTCGAGCTTTGGCTTGCGGGTAATTCATATAAGAACATTATGCGCATAAACGCATATTGTCAACCAAAGCCTACAAGCCCGTCACCTGATGGACGGCGTCGCTGGTGAGGCCCCGGAGCAGCACGCGCTTGTGACGGCCGGTGGCGCCTTGAATCAGGGTCACGTTGCGCTTTGTCAGCCCGAAGGCTTCCGCTAAAAAATTCAGCAGCGCTGCATTGGCCTTGCCGTCCACCGGCGGGGCGCGCAGGCGTACGCGCAGAGCATCCGCGCCATACAGTCCGGCGAACTCGGAGCGTGCCGCGCGAGGGGTGGCATGCACGTTAAGCAGCAGCCCTTCACCAGTTTGGATGAACCATGCCATGCGGTGATGATGCCACGCCGGATGGGCGATGACAACGCCGATGGTATAACTGATTATCTCCGGCCCGAAATCCGGCTTGAATCTTGCGGTGGTGTCAGGTATCCTGAAAAGGTCTTGCGCGATTCCGGCGTAGCTCAATGGTAGAGCGTCTGGCTGTTAACCAGAATGTTACAGGTT
>JBAXJV010000062.1:0-11382 GCA_037137675.1 bacterium
AGTACAGGCGCGGGGCTGTTCGTAATTTCTTTGCCCGAAATTGCGCGTCTGGCTCTATTCTGGCACTTTTAGCGTGAATCGGCTGGACTGCGCGACTGGATGGCAATACAGTCGGGCCAGCGGTCCCGTGTACACTGTAATTAAGGAGAACAAACGGAATGAAAGTCATAGGGTTTTCAGGTAGTCCAAGAAAAGATGCGAACACGGACCGGCTAGTGACCCACATTCTCGCCGGGGCACAAAAGGCTGGCGCCGGGGCGGCGTTCTTCCGCATTGCCGATCTCAACATCAAGGGCTGCGTCAGCTGCTACTACTGCAAGTCCCATGACACGTGCGCCATCAAGGACGACATGCAGGGGATCTACAAGGAAATCCACGCCGCCGATGCCGTCGTCATCGGATCGCCGGTATACATGGGACAGATGACGGGGCAGACGAAGACCTTCGTGGATCGTTTGCTGCCGATGTTGAACGCCGATTACACGACGCGTTTGCAGAAGCGTCCCGGCCTTGTGCTGGCATTCACTCAGGGACAGCCTGACACCAACATGTTCCTGCCGTACATGGAAAACACGAAACAGATGTTTGGATTCCTCGGTTTCACCGCCAGGGAGATCATCGTTGCTGGCGGAACACGGGAGCATGCGGACGTGGACAAGCAGGCTGAACTCACTGCGAAGGCAAGAAGCCTGGGTGCCGGACTGATCATCGCTTCCAAGTAATGATGGCCTGCTGCCCGATGAATGCAAAACGCCGGCTTGTTGGAGCGCCGTGCGCCATGGTGGTAATTTCTATTTGAAAAGCCGCCCCGCGTTGACGTATGATTGCTTTTTTACAGGACTACTTGCGATGACAACTTTTTGCCGTAAGACACCCTCTTTGCTGACGGATATTGCCGTCACATGGAAATGTCACAAACGCGCCCTAAGTCGCCAATCGCAAATAATCAGAAGCGCGCAAAGTCCATTATAATCAACGTTTGGAAGGGTGGCTGAGTGGTCTAAAGCGACGGTCTTGAAAACCGTTGTGGCCTTGCGCCACCGGGGGTTCGAATCCCTCCCCTTCCGCCATTCGACGCGTCCGCCGAAGCTCGCTTGCTCATGGCAGGCCAAAAAACAGGAACGGCGAAGGCGTCGAATGCCCTGAGCTTGTCGAAGGGCATCTTGTTGTTTTATAGAGAAGAGAGAAGCGAGGACCATGCACTGGTTCGTCTACATCCTTCGCTGTACCAATGGTTCTTACTATATCGGGCATTCAGTCAATACGAATGCGCGATTCTTGAGGCATCTAAATGGCTATGGCGCTCAGCATACCGCAATCTATCACCCGGAAAGCATTCTCTATCATGAACAATTCGATAATGAAGCCGGGGGCGTCCAAACGTGAAATCCAGATCAAGCGCTGGAGTCGCGCAAAAAAAGAGGCGCTTGTAGCCGGAGATAAAGAAAAATTGCGTTCGTTAAGTCGAAGTCACGATTACATTTAGCAGGGAACCGGCAGAGCGCGGCTTCCGCCACTCAGTGCGGATGCAAATGCCGTAGAATGTGCGGACATTCCAAACCGTGAGCGGTCATCAGCGCCTCGTTGCTGAGGATTTCCTTTGCCGGTCCGTCGGCCACAACCGTGCCACGATCGAGCATAATCACACGCGAGCAGACTTCAACCACCAGCTCCAGGTCATGCGTGGCGATAATTCTGGTGTGTTCGAACGAACGCAAGAGTTCGATTAAACGGCGTCGCGCCCGCGAATCGAGGTTCGATGACGGCTCATCCATGACCAGAATGTCCGGGGTCATAGCCAGCACCGTGGCGATTGCCACAGCCCGCTTTTCTCCGGCAGACAAACGGTAAGGTGGCCGCGCCCTTACATGCGCCATGCCTACACGTTCCAATGCTGTCGCAACCATGAGCTCAACCTGATCCGGCTTCAGGCCGGCGTTCAACGGGCCAAATGCAACGTCCTCAGCTACTGTCGGCATGAACAGCTGGTCATCCGGGTCCTGAAAAACCATGCCCACGGCCCGCCGGGCCATGCTGACTGTCTCGCGCATCAACGGCACCTCTCCAATACGCACCACGCCGCGCATGGCCGGCAGGTAACCATTGAGGTGCAGCAGGAGCGTTGACTTACCCGCACCGTTTGCACCGACAAGAGCCACCGCGCCTCCGTGTTCAATGCGGAAAGAAACCCCCTTCAGCGCTTGCGTGCCGTCAGGATAATTAAAAAACAGATCGCGGACTTCTACGATATGATGGCTCATGGTGTAATCCCGGTAAGCAGTACTCCCAGCTCATTTGCCAGGTTCCAAATACGCGCAACAATAAAATAAGACAGGCATCCGCAGACAAAGGCCCAGTCTGTCCAGCGGAAAGACGACTGGCGCAAGATGCGGATCTCGCCGTCGAAACCTCGCACCACCATGGCGCGATAAACGCGCTCAGCCCGGTCCATGGACCTCAGGAGCAGGTGGCCGATCAACGAGCCGTACACGCCCAGACGCAATGCGCGTGTCCCGCCCGATCGAAGCTCAACGCCACGCATCATCTTGAGCCCCTCGTCAGCCACGACGAAAAGATAGCGGTAGAGAAACAGCAGTTGCATGACAAATACCCGCGGAACACCGAGCTGCCCCATGCCGGCACCAAGGCGATACATGCCGGTGCAGGCGACCAGAGCCAGAGCCGCCCCGACTGTCAGGACGAAGCGGAACATGATCGAGACAAACGAAACCCAACCACCGGTAACGATAAAGGGCCCGACAGTAGCAAACGGTTGCCGGTCCATGACCGGATTAAAGATGCCAATGACCAACACAAAGGGCGCCGCCAGCAGTATCTTCTTCAGAATCGGCCGCACAGGAATGTGCCCCAAAGCAATCAGCACCACCGGATAGAGCAGAAACGGGGTTAACGCGGAAATCGCATGCCGGGGAAAAGAAGCCACAAACCCGATAAACGCGAGCGTGACGACCGCCTTGGCCCTCGCATCCAGACGGTGCGCGGGAGAATCCATCCGCCCCAGTTCATCCATGCGCCCGACTTCTGTCCAATCCTCAACTCGCATAAGTATTCCCGTTCAGCCCTCAACCGCTTCCATGCGTCCGCCTGACCGCACGCCCTTTGAGCGCTAAACCGGCCAGACACACCAGCGCCAGCGTTGTCACTCCGCCGACAAGCCCCGACACGGAAGTTCCGACGCTGACTGCCGGCCACGATTCCGGCTTGGATGCGACAGCCCCGGCGGGCGCGCTTCTGGCCTCGCCGGCCTTAAATTCATAGCTGGGCAGGAACGACGTTTTCTTCTGCAGGCCCGCCAGGTCTTTATGCAGCCCCGCCTCCGGCCCGGAAACTTCCGCCTTGCCGGTGATCCTGGCGATGGACCACTCCAGGCCGTCGGGATGCGTGGATGCCAACCAGCTAGCCGAACCGCCCATGATGACAGCGGCGACAGCCAGGCAGGTCATCACGGATCGCAAACCACCTGAAACTCCGGCTGCAGGCGCCGTCTGGAATGCCGCCGGGCGCGCCCGTGCAATAAATGATACCACGGCGGCGGTTACCAGCCCCTCGACTACACCTATCGCCAGATGAATTGGCAACATCATCAGTATAAACGTAACGAACGGCAACTCCGCAATACCGGACGCTCTGGTTTCCAACACCACACTCAACGCACCCATTTGCAAACCCGCAACGGCGGCGACTATCGCAGCCATCCAGGCGCGCGAAGTTCCGTGTTTAGCCCCGGCAATTGCCCGGTAGATCAATGGATATGCAACAAACGCCGGAAAGAACCCCAGGTTGAAGATATTGCAGCCCAGTGCCAGCAATCCCCCGTCCATGAAGAAAAAGGCCTGCACAGTCAGAACCGAGGCGATCACCAAAAACGCCGCATAAGGCCCAAGCAAAACGGCCAGAATCAACCCCCCTCCGAGATGCCCGCTCGATCCGGTGCCGGGAATCGAGAAGTTGATCATCTGCGCGGCGAAGATGAACGCGCCGAGAACGCCCATCATAGGAACGAGGTTATCCCGCAAGTCTTGCTTCACCTTGCGGGCGCAAAAAGCAATCAACCCGCCCGACACAGCCCACAGCGTTCCACCCACGGCTGGAGAAATCAAAGCATCTGCCATATGCATGTTTAATTATTGTACCATACTTGCCTTCCAGCTTGAAATGGGCAACAGAAACGGGGTATTGTCTCAGCTATGCAGATTGCGATTATCGGAGATGGCGGCTGGGGTACCGCGCTGGCACTGGCGCTGCACACCAATGGCCATAGCGTGCGTGTGTGGGGCCCGTTTGCCGACTCCTTGGAGCGGATCCGCATTACGCGCGAAAACGAGCGCTTCCTGCCTGGCGTGAAGTTACCCGAAGCACTGATCTGGACGGACGACCGCGCCGGGGCGGTTGCCGGAGCCGCAGCAGTTGTGCTGGCCGTGCCAACACGCTTTTTCCGCGACGTTATGACCTCCTTTACGGGACTCATCCCTCCCGGCGCACTCTGTGTCAGCGTAGCCAAAGGCTTTGATCCCGTCACGCGCGAACGTATGACCGTCGTAGCGGAGGCCGCGCTGGGACATGCCCCTGTGGCGGCGCTTTCCGGGCCCAGCCATGCCGAAGAGGTGGCCCGTGGCGTACCGACGGCCGTAGTAATCGCTTGCGCCGACCTTACCCGCGCCGAGCGGCTGCAGCAACTTTTCAGCCACGGCCGCTTGCGGTGTTACACATCCAACGATGTCCCGGGCGTAGAACTGGGTGGCGCGCTAAAAAATGTGATCGCCCTCGCTGTCGGGATCAGCGACGGACTGGGTTTTGGGGCCAACACGCGCGCGGCACTGATAACCCGGGGCTTAGCCGAGATCACGCGCATCGGCGTTGCTCTGGGCGCACAGCCTGCAACTTTTGCCGGTTTGAGCGGCATCGGCGATCTGGTGGTGACCTGCACCAGCCGCCTCAGCCGTAATTTCTGTGTGGGCGAGCGGCTGGGGAAAGGCGAACGTCTGGATGACATTCTCGGCGGCATGAGCCAGGTGGCCGAAGGTGTAACGACCAGCCGCAGCGCTCTGACACTGGCCCGGCAGGCGGGCGTGTCGGCGCCTATCATCGAAGCCGTTTGCGGCGTGCTTTACGATGGAATCAGCCCGGCTTCCGCAGTCGAGGCACTGATGACCCGCGGTCTGCGTCCGGAAAAAGGCTAGGCCGCATGCCCGGATCGTTCAGACTGCTCACCGTTTATTTTTCTCTGTTTACTGCTTACCTGTTTTGCTCCTTTGCGGCGTGGGGTGGCCCGGTGCCGGTAGTGGTTGTCACCGGCGTATCCTCGCTGGGCAGTCCCAACGAACTGGCCTATGCCAGCGGCATGGCCACGCGCGTAAGCGGCTGGCTGCGCGGTGCCGGGGTGCCGGTGACGGAGATTTCGGATGACGACGTGACCAGCGGTGCATTGCGCGGCGCCCTGGTCGCCGTGCTGCCATGTAACCCGCATCCCGGTAGCGGCGAACGCAAAGCGCTACGACGGTTCTTGAATGACGGCGGGCGTCTGGTGGTATGTTACGGCGCGGATGAAGAGCTGGCGGCGGCCATGGGTATGAAGCTGGGCGCCTATCTTCCCGAAAGCACGCCGGGCGCCTGGCATACACTGCGTTTCGGAGCCGCATCGCCAGCGGGCGCGCCGCTTACGATTGTTCAACCCACACACGGGGTCAAGCCCGCGTTCCCTGCAGAGGCCGGCGCACGGGTAATTGCGGAATGGGAGAATGCCGCTGGACATCGCACCGGCGTGCCCGCTTGCACTGCTTCGACGCGCGGCTTCTGGCTGAGCGCCACGTTAATGGAAGGCGACGCGGCAGCCAAGCAGCGGTTGCTCCTGGCGCTGTTGGGCGCGATGGAACCGGGGCTTTGGAGAACGGCAGCGGAGCATGCGGTGAACGAGTCCGGACAAGCGGGCGGGTTTGCTTCATTCGACAACGCCGTAGCGGCGGTGCGTGGCGCACCCGCTGCCGGACCGGCAACGGAAGCCTTGTTGACGCGGTCCGGGCAGGCGCGCGCCACGGCGGCAGCAGCGCTGAGAGCCGGCCAATGGCTGCAGGCGGTAGATGACGCGGGGCGTGTGGATGCGCTGCTGGTGGAGGCTTTTGCCAGCGCCCAGAAATCCTGCCCGGACGAATTTCGCGGCGTGTGGAATCGCGATGGCCTCGGCCTGATGCCCGGCCATTGGCCTGAAACCGCAGCGCAATTGGCGCGCGACGGAATCACGGCAGTACTGCCCAACTGGCTGCGTCCCGGTCTGGCACTCTACCCGAGCCGCCTGATTCCAGTATCCGACGCAGTGCGGCTCCACGGCGATCAGGCGGCGGCCGGGGTGGCAGCGGCGCACCAGCACGGATTGCAGGTGCACGCCTGGGTGATGTGCTGGAATCTCGATGGCGCGCCGCCCGACTGGCTGGCGCGCATGCGACGCGAAAACCGCTTGCAGCTCTCGTCGTCTGGCCAGAGCATAGCCTGGCTTTGTCCCTCAAATCCCGAGCACCAGAATTGGCAGCGCGCCGCAATCCGCGAACTGGCGACGGGCTATGCTGTAGACGGCATCCATCTTGACTACATCCGTCAACGCAGCCGCGACTTCTGCTTTTGCGCAGGCTGCCGCTCACGGTTCGAAACCGCGACAGCTGCGCGCGTACGCCACTGGCCCGGAGATGTCATAAGCGGCACTGCGGCAGCGGCCTGGCGGGACTGGCGGCGGGACACGATCAGCCGCTTCGTGCGTGACTTGCGTTGCGATTTGCGTGCGCTGCGTCCGGGCCTGATACTTTCTGCAGCGGTTTATGGTTCGTATCCCTCCTGCCGTGACACAATTGGACAGGACTGGGGCGCGTGGCTGAGAGAGGGCTGGGTGGATTTTGTAGCGCCCATGAACTACACCGCAGACGAGGCGCGCTTCGAACGCTGGACACAACTCGAGCTGGCTTTGCCAGGCACAGCCGGGCGGATCTATCCGGGCCTCGGCGTAACAGCGCTCGAGAGCCGCTTGTCGCCTGTGCAGACAATCCGCCAGATTCTCTCCGCGCGCCGCCTGGGCGCACGCGGATTTGTGCTGTACGAATTAAACGACACGCTCGGACGCGAGCTGCTGCCACGCCTGGCCCAGGGCATCACGCGGCGGTAAACAGTCGCCCGGCAGTCCGTTAAGCTTGGCAGGACGGCTACGGCCGCATCATGGACAGCGACCGGGGGGTGTCGTCGTGCGGGCAGTCGCCGAGCCCGAGGCGGGCGATCATGGACTTCAGGTAGTCGCGTCCGGATTGCAGGCGCTCATTTACCTCGCTGGCGTATGGAATTTTATCATATTCCAGGGGGTCCATGAATTCTCCGGCGGCCAGGCGCTGCTGGCATTTCCAGATTAGCTGCATGAACGATGCGTATTCCTCCAGCGTCAGGTCGGGATGTAATGCCAGCCACGCCGGATCGAAGCCGTGGAAGTAAAACAGCCATTTGTGGTCCTCGATCGACATGGGCAGGTTCGGAGAATGCGCAGCCAGAACCGGCAGCACTTTTTCCCATTCGATGGCCCCGCGCCCCGGCGGCACGGTCTGCCGCACATATCCACGCTCGCTGAAAAAAACCACGGCGTCCTTGGTGTGCGTAAGATGGGTGTACGGAGCTGCGCGCCGGACGGCTGCCACGGGCTCTTCGCAATGACACATCACATTGGCGGTATCCAGACAGATGCCGACGCAATCCGGCCCCACATCCTCGATCAGACGCACAAGCTCAAAGGTCGTACTGTCGCCGTGCGTTTCCAGATCAATGCGCGAACCGTGCTGGCGAAGCACGGGCGCAAGCGAGCGGATAAACAGCGCCGAGTCCGCCAGTTGCTGCGGCCATGGCACCGCGTGCAAGTAGCGCTCGTCACCCCCGCCAAGGGTGCTGTGCAGCTCATGCCAGCCGCATTGGGCGGCCAGCTCTATTTCCTGACAGGCGGCCTGGCGATGCTCGTCAGCACTGCCGGCGACCAGATGCGGATTACATGCGACGGAAAGCGAGACGTGGGAATAGAGCCCCAATGAATCGGCCCGCTCCCGCACGGCCTTGAGTTCGCTGAGCTCCAGATTTTTCGAGAGACTGCGCAGCCCTCCGAATTGCGCCCCGTCCAAGCCTGCAGCCTTGATGAAATCGAGCTGCTCAAAAGGGTCCAGGTTTAACGGGTAAAGAGTAAATGTATCAACACCGACTTTCATGGCAAACTCCTGTTCTTATTAATCGCAACCATTGTCGCCCCATGGGACGCCAATGATTATGCTGGGTGCTGTTGTTACTTGGCAGGACGCCGGGCACCCATATCCACATGGTACTTCGGGGCCACCCCGCCGGAGAAGCCGCCCAGCTCCTCAGGCATGCCAAACGCCTTCCACGGCTTGGGCTGGATCGGCAGGCTGACGGTACAGCCACCCTCGATAGACAGATAGGCCGCTTCCGCCACCTCCACCGTACCACGGCACTCCCGTCCGGAGGTAACGACCTCGGAAGGCTCACCGCGCAACATCCGCAGCCACTGATCAATGCAGCGCTCATGGCCGCCCCAAGCCCCGGCTGGAATCTTTACAAACTCGCTGAACACAGCTTCCCCGTATTGTCTGGCGGCCGCCTCGGAGCGTTCATGCAACAGCAGCCAGGTGCCGCTGTCCTTGCGATAGGCCTCGCCTTTGGTACCACAGACCTGAACCATCTCGTACCACAAACCATTCCTGGCTGCATTAGACCGCGTCCACCAGTTGATCGAAAGTTCCGCCATAGCCCCCGATCGCATGCGGGCCAGAATCGCGCCCATAAACTCACCCTGCATGCGCTCCGGACGGGCCGTACTCATGCAGGCCACACTCTCGACCTCGCCGCCATACCAGCGCAGCCCATCAATCTGGTGGGTCAGACACGACATAATGCAACCGCCGCCAAGCCCGTCCTTCCAGTGCGCCCAGCTTGTTGGCGGTATAGCCACGTTCTGGTTGTGATCCAGCTTCCATGAAAAAATGTCGCCCAGCACGCCGGAACCCACAATTTGCTTCAACGCCATCCACTCGCCGTTGTAACGGCGATCATGGCAAACCGTGAATGTCACACCGGCCTTCTCGCAGGCCTCAATCATACGGTCGCATTCCCAGACGTTGCGGGCAACCACCTTTTCAATCAGCACATGCTTGCCTGCCAACGCCGCATCCAGCGTGGCCGGCATGTGCAGGTGGTGCGGGAGCAGAATGTCCACCGCCTCCACTTCGGAGATGGCCAGCACCTCGTGATAGTCGCGTACAATTTTAACCGCCGGCCCTAACAGCGCGTGGATAGCTTCGTCACGGGCAGGCATGGCCTCGGCCACCACCACCACTTCGCCGCGCTCCGCAGCTTTAAGCAGGGCCGGCGCATGCGCTCCCAAAATGCCGCCACCTCCCAAAATACCAATTTTGATTTTGCGTGAGTTGATCATTGTGCCTCGCTATAGAACATGTTAATTAACGTCGCGTTAACGGCAACTTAGCCTTATGATTTCCCGTAACTGCGTAAACTCTAAATATTACGTCGTAATATGAACATGGACCCCGCATGCAATAAGCTGGATAATATCTGCGGCGCATTACAGTCGCTGGCTGGGCTGATCGCTCATGCAGGAGCGTTGCCAATTCCGTATATCGGCCCCGGTGGTGGCCAGTTCAGGAATCCAAAAATGCCGCACATCGAACTGGCATTCATACTCGAAGGCGGTGTCCGGCAGGTCCGCATAGGACAGGGGCTCGTGATTGATTTGCCCGCGCACCACCTGAGTGTCCATAACGTGCACTTCGGAAACCACTCGCAATATTACGCTGGAACCAGGAGCTTGTGCCTGTTTCTGGACGTTGGCCGGTCGGCCTCGCTCGCATGGATGGGCAGTCACGCGCTGGGCTGGGTATTGCCGGTCCGGAATCCAGCCCGGCTCTCCGGCGCTTTTCACCGTGCTCAAGAGCAGTGCCTGTCCGTTTCCGGGTCCAGCGGAACATACCCCGGCGGTCCTTACGGATACGACCCGGAACGCGACAGGAAAGCCGGAGCGGCAGAACGCCTGCTCCTGCAAGCCTCGCTGCTGGAAATACTGGGCATAGCATGGCTGAATGCCAGCCGCCCGCCGGGCGTCGTTGAAGAAGACGACTTACCTCTGCCAGTAAGGCTGGCCTTGGATTTCATGGCCAGCAGGTATGCCGAAGAAAGCTTGCGTCTGGAAGATGTGGCACAGGCCGCCCATTTGAGCGCCGACCACTTCGGGCGCCTCTTCCGGCAGAAGACCGGGGCGTCACCCATGGCCAGGCTGCAAGCCTTGCGCATCGAACAGGCCTGCCGGCTTCTGGATCAGCCGGGCTTGAGAATTCACGAAGTGGCCGAACACGTGGGCTTCACGGATCCCTTCCACTTTTCGCGCACCTTCCGCGCAAAAACAGGCCTGAGCCCGCGCGCCTACCGTACACGCCGCGCAGGCGGTTACGGACATCGCTTCACTGCGCCCACCAGGCCTCCGGGATACGCGCGTCCAGCGGCTCAATAGTAACGGGCGGTAATTTTTGACCACCTGGCGCAGAGCCGCAGCGTGCTTCTCGAGCGCCATCAGGGCACTGCAACCCTCCTGAACCCAGATCAGGGAGTATCCCCGGCTGAGTAAATCCTCCGGCCGCAAACGCGCGCGCTGGTCGAGGATTATATAATCCAAACATGCTCCCGAATCAGGCGGTCCCACTGCAGCCCGCGCTTCTCGTAGAAGTCATCACTGAGCTCAAAGGTCGAATCGGGATAAACGGTTTCGTAGCGGCCATCAATGGATACCTTGACGCGCGGGTAGAGCCGCCAGCCCGCGTAGCCACCCCACCGGAACGGCACCGCCAGGTTTCCGGTCGCAGCGCCGTGCATAAGAATGTCGGTCTCGCGCACGGGCACATGGCCCACCGGTGCAAGAGTGCACAGGGAGGCCTGTGGCAGAAAGACGATCGCGACGGCGACTGCGAGCAGCAGGTAGAGCGCAGCCACCGCACTGAGGAGGCTGCCCTCGCGCCAGACGCGCGGCCAGCGTCCGGCCAGGCGCGCCAGCGTCGCCTCAAGAAAAGGCCCGGCAAAAGCCAGAGCCGCAACGCCGAAAAACGGCGCGTGCCGCTGACTTCGCCAGCCGAGAAATGCCGTCAGCGCCAGCATGATGAGCCCGGCCGGGGATTTCTTCCCGACGCAGCGCCAGCCCGCAACGAGCAGGATTAGGGCCAGAACGAAGAGAATGCGAAACCCGAGAAAACCGTCAACAGCGAAGAACGTGAGCGGCTGCCGAATGGTATACGAAATCTGTAAAGTCAGGAAAAGGCGAATGGAGCGAAC
>JBAXJV010000063.1:0-11267 GCA_037137675.1 bacterium
TTCCCAGATGGTTTTTCAACCTAAATATACGCCTTCAGGTGCAAAATTCAGGTATAACATTCCGTAAACGCCGGTTCCAAACGACTGGCTGACCACGACCGCCTCAGGGTTCTCGTCGCCATCAAGATCACATACCCAGGAGTCAACCACACGATCCGAGACTTCAAACTGGCATTTATACACCCGTCCATCCAGCCATACCATCCGGACCTGAACACATTCACCATCCGGATCCGTACCTTCCTTACCCCACTCTTGAATCGTAATTCTACAGGTGTCCGTCACGTAAAACTGCAGATAGCACAGCGGAGTTCCAAAGTGGTCCCAGACTGGCAATCGAGCCAGAACCACCGCAGCTAACATAAGCAGGCAAACAATTAAGCCTCCAGTCACAACCTTTTTTTTTCATACCTTTAACCTCGAGTTAATAAGTTAATCGATCGCTTTTCCGGTGCTGACGGTAAACATACCAATGTGTAATCATGAGACTGACTGCACAACGTCTTCATTGCGGAATTGCCGTTATAGTTTTGCTTCACACACGTATACTATACATGATTCTGAAGCCGGAATTCAACATGCATGGGTGTCATAAGGCGGCGCTCATTTTGACGTATCCTGTAAAATCCATTTTGCCTGTAATCGTAACCGGCAGGAGGCACTTTTTCGGTACCCCTGCCGGCCCGGATTTCACGACGTTATTTTACGCCCCCGCTGCTCCTTGGCCACCGACGTTGCCATGCGGCAGCGTCCAACCGCCCACTTTCTGAGCCCGCCGATCTGCTCCGCCATCAGTTTTGACAGAGGAACTGTCTCCAGCAAAGCTTTGCTGATGTCCAACATGCCAGGCTCATGGTTACAGGCAAATCCTGCGTATAGCGAATCAATGACCGATTGCTCGATCTCCGCGCCCGTAAAGCCCTCGGACGCCTTGGCCAATGTTGCCAGGTCATATTTGCCGGCATCCCGGCTATGCCGCCCAATCCGGATCTTCCAGATTGCTTCCCGCTCCTCTGCACTGGGCAGGTCCACGAAGAACAGATCGTCCCAACGGCCTTTGCGCAGCAGTTCTGGTGGCAACTGGGTCACGTCATTGGCCGTAGCGACCACGAATACCGGCGCCGTTTTCTCCTGCATCCAACTAATGAAAGAGCCAAAAACACGCGCACTGGTACCGCCGTCGGTAGAGCCACTGCTCTTGCTGCCGGCAAGGCCCTTTTCGATCTCGTCCAACCACAGGACGCACGGCGCCACGGCTTCGCAGGTTTGTATGACGCTTCTGAGGTTGCCTTCGCTCTGTCCGACCAAACCGCCGTACAACCGCCCAGCATCGAGCTTGAGCAACGGCCTGCCAAACACGCTGGCAGTGGCTTTAGCCGTCAACGACTTGCCAGTACCGGGGATGCCTACGATCAGCAGACCCTTTGGGCTGGGCAGCCCGTACTCCCGCGCCCGCTGGCTGAAAGCATCCTTGCGCTTGAGTAGCCAGTCCTTGAGCACGTCCAAGCCGCCGATGTCGGCCAGAGTCTCCCTGACCGCCACCACTTCCAGCAGCCCGTTTTTCTTTACCGTGGCCGCTTTTTCTCTGGCTACGACCGCTGGATCAACGTGTTTGCTCTCGATTACGGCCAAAGCGTACGCGTTCTCAGCTTCAGTGCAGGTCATGCCGGTAGCGGCGTCCAGTATCTGATCCCGTTCGTCACCATCGGGGTTTTTGAGTTTGGCACTTTGACAGATGCCGTCGAGTACCGTACCAAGCGCCGCCTTGTCGGGCAGATTGAAGTCCAGCACGACGAACTCACGCTCCAGCTCCGGCGGTAGCACCTGCCGGCAGCCCAGAATCACCAGCACGCGCCCTTTTGTTTTGCTGTCCATGAGCGAGTCCTTGATGGCCCTCACGAGTACGGGGTTCGCATCGGTCAGGAACAAGTGGAAGTCGCTGAACAGTACCAGCGCATCATCGGGCAGGCCATTGACGGCTTCGATGGCTTCCAACGGATCATTGTCCCCGGCACTGCTGCCATCGGCTGTGTTGACCATGCCACGCGTAGCCGACCACGCGTAAAGCTGGCGCTTGAGCGCCAGCGTAATCGCCTTCAGTTCCGCTTCTACGCGCTGTTCTTCGGCGCTGACGATATACAGCCCGGCATGACCGGACTTGATGTAGTTTGAGATTCTTTGTCGCATTTGATTCCTTCTTGGTTGTTAATGAAAAGCAAAAGGCCGGCGCTACCATCGCTGGCAACGCCGACCCCTTGCGTGCTTCGTATCTGCTTGACGCTCACCCAGGCTTGGTAGTGAATATCCACTTGAGCCAGGGCGGCACAACTTTATGCAGGCACCCTGCCCCAAACTTGGCTCCGCGTATGTACTCTCGTACAAAGTCTGTGTTCGTCATGCCGCGGATGCTTGCACCCTTGCGCCTTGTCACAAGCACCACGCCGCAGACCTGGTCCCCGAATTCGCGGTGTGATATTTTGAAGCTGAGTCGTCCCAAGCAATCGGGATCGATGTACCCAATCGAGTCCGCAACCCAGACGCCTTTCTGGTCCATACCCGTGATCACCACCCAATGCTTCAGACCGGGTACGAGCGCCAGCACTGGATGCCCGGTCTTGAGGTTATGGTGGATGTCGGCAGTGAAGTTTGCATAGCGCCCAGTCCTGAACCCGAAATCGAACTTCAGAGATCGGCCACCCACACCCAAGTGGCCATAATTGTTGTCATTTCCGCAGTCAATGCAGCGCAACACCTACACTCTGCATGTTACCACACGCCATGAACCAGGTTCTCGGCGCCAGCTTTTTGTGATTGCGCTCATCGCTATCTGCCCCACCTTGCTCCAACCAATTCCGGTAGTCGCCACCGTTCCACGAATGCACATCAGCGGGCGGGATTACATTCATGAACGTGCTCCAGACTTCGACTTCGCAGTACGCTGTGTTAGCCACCCATACCGTTTGCTCCAGCCTGGCCGCCATGTCGTCGGCCGTCATGCCGGCAGTTAAGCAGCCCACGCCTGACACGTTCAGTTCAGCTGGCGGAGTCTCGTCCTGAAGCGGAAACTCGGAAGGATCAAAACCCCACTGCGTTGCCAGAGCCGCACAGATGTCGCTGAGCCACTCTGTCTCATACCCACGCACCATGACCTTGAACTCATACGATCTGCTCATTTTTACTCAGATCCTTTCTTAGTTTCGACCAGACTGATGCCGGCTAATTGAACCGTTGCCTTGTCAGCGAGATCGTGATCGAACCCGCTTTCTTCACAATCCCACAGTGCGTTGCAGATAGCCTGACGGGCTGCCCACATGGCTTGTTTCGTAGTTACAACCCCAGTTGACGTGGCTGGCTCAACTAGCACGGACACCAGAAACGCGACCTCTGTTTCCATGGCTTAGTTATGCCCCTATAGGGCGTATTCCGGCCGCCCCCACTTCTGCGACCAGTCGCCCAGCAGCTTCAGGTATACGCTCATGCCCAGGTTCTGCGTGTAGTTCGGGTGCAGCACAGCCGCGATCTTGCCGTTGCCGTCAATGTCTACAACAGGCCGTTCGTGAACAGCAGGCCGGCAGTTGTGACTGAGAAAGAAGTCCGCGTAGCCTTCGTCGATGCACCGGCCCTCGATCTGCTCGAACCGTCGAACGATCGTGCCATGCTGATCGACGATGAAGACCTGCAGCCGTTGTCCCGGTATCGGGCTGTTTGGCCCCAAACTGTAATTCCAAACGCCAAGATGCCCAAACCGCGGACTCGGGCGGCCATGGTCGGGCAGTTTTCTTGTGGCAACATCGTCGCTCATGCCGCCATCCTTTCCACGGCCATGTCACTCAGGGCATGAGCAACCATTGCCAGATCGTCGGCTGCCGTCTGCATTGCCTTTACAGCAGTAGCGATCTGGGGACCGTCAGCGGCATTGCTGTCGTATGTGTCCGCCAGTTCCTGCGCGATGAAGTAAGCGAGCGTGTCACCACCCGCCGGATTAGCTTTCGGCGCCTGTTTATCCATGCCCCAGTACTGCAGCACGTACGCATCCGGGTACACCGACGCCGCCCTGCACACCAATTGGTTTAACGTCATCTGTCACACACTCCCTGTTTTTTTTGATTTTACCTTTTTGAATATTCGCCACTGCGCGCCGTGCGCGGCAGCAATGCTCATGGGCTTCGGCTTCGCCTTCTACAACGAAGCCGCCGCAGCCGGTACAGCACAAGTACGTCACTCCATTGAACGGCATATTTTGTTACTCCCGGCCGATTCACGCACTAACGGCAACTGCACCAGCGCCGACTGATAATTCATGCTTTCGATCCTCCTCTGATTCCAGATGTTGTCGTTCCCAATCCAGGCATTTCTGCCGGCTTGCGCTGTTAAACAGGGCGGACCCATTTAGATTACGCACGCGCCAATACAGGGTGTTGTTATCGTATTCAATGGTTGTGGCCCTCTGGACAGCCAGCCGCCCTATGCTGGCCAGTTCAATGGCTTCCGTGTACAGGGCGTGGCCGGTGCCGTCTGTGGTAAACGTGATCGCTATGTATATCCGGCTCATGCACCCACCCGTTGCTGCCGTTGCACCTGCCGATGGTACTCGTGTTTCTTCTGCTTGCCCGCAACCCGGCCCAAGGCTTCTTCCAGGAACCTGGTCGCCTTTTCGCAGTCGCTGCCCTGGAATCCCACGGCATCTATTATTAGGCTGCCGTCCCGGTTGACGATGACTTCGATGTTTTTTGACATGGCTCACACACCTCCTATGACCAGCTTGATGGCGCCGTCGCCCAGCGTTTGACGTCGAGTCGTGTAGCCCTTGCGGCGGGCTTCAGCGATGGCCTTGTGTACGCCGTAGAGCTGCAGCAAGCGGCCGTAATTGGTTCCGACCTCTTTCTCGATGTGGCCTCCCCAGAAATCGGAGGTGAACCCGAAGGTGCCATCCGGCTGGCGGTTTACGGCGATGTCGTATGGCCCCTTGAGCTTGATGACATACTCGCCCTTGTGGCTGTTACTGCCATAGCCACGGGCTACAGCGTTTTCAATCAGGGCCACACCCAGTTCGGTACAGGCCGCACGCAGGGCCGAAATATCCTTGATTTGCGTTGCTATCGTTGTGAAATGTGACATGAATTACTTCTTTCGTTGACGTTGTTATGACTGGAAGTTATGACGGGAAGGGCGGTATCCGGGGCGGATTCGCCACAAATACCTTGCGCTTTGGGAACCTACCGTTATGATGGGGGTACAACTTTCTTACAGGAGATAGCCATGAATACGATGGAAGTCACGCGCATGTCCTCCAAGGGCCAGGTGGTCATCCCTGGCTCCATACGGAGCAGTCTTGGGATCAAAAGCGGGACCAAATTTGCCGTCATCACTGATGGCGAGAGTGTCCTGATGAAGCCGATGGAGGCCCCGAAACTGGCCGCGTTCAAAGAACTGATTGCCAAGAGTCGGGCCTGCGTACGACGCACCGGGATGACGCAATCCGATGTGCCAAAGGCGATCCGGAGAGTCCGCGATGCGAATCGTGATCGACGCTAACGTTCTTGCATCCGGCGTGTTCTGGGCCGGGCATCCTTTCCGTGTGCTCAACCTGTGGATGCACGATCAGGTGCAGGTCCTCACCTCCGAACCGATCCTGAAGGAATACGCCGATTTACTGCGCGACATGGGCAGGGACCAAGAGGCACTGCATCTGGCTGAGTCGTGGATTACGTTTGTTTTTCACCATGCCGCTGTGATCGACGTACGGACCCGGATCGATGCCTGCCGTGATCCCGATGACAACAAGTACCTGGAGTGCGCTGTCGATGGTGGAGCCGACTTCATTGTGTCGGGCGACAATGATTTGTTGAGCCTCGAATTATTCCAGGGCATCCCCATTGTGAAACCTCGCCGGTTTGTGGATATTGCCGCGCAGACCATGCTATTTTAGGTTCTCGCACGCACAGGAACAGCCGCACCTGCAGGCGCCGATGGAATATGGGACTTCGCCCTCGGCCACGGGGCACAAGCCCGGCATCGACCTCCTGCCGGTAGCGCTGCAAAGCCCATTTTGCTTGCCGGCAGCATACGTGCATCATCTGTGTCGCTACACGCAGCTTCAGTACACCCCTTGCCACCCGTGTCATTTAACAAAGAGCCACTTGATGGGGACATTTCTAAAGAGTCGCGGCATGGACATTCTCGTTCATAATGGACTCAACCTGATTTCCGTACTTGCCGACAATTAAGGCCTTGATCTGAGGGGTGAAGGCCTGTTCGATCGTCCTCCACTCGTCCGGCTTGTCACCCTTGATGCGGAACAGGGTGGATGTCCTGCAGAACCGTCGAAAGCGCGACTGCTCTTTGAAGTCGTTGATCAGGTTCTCAACAAAAACTCCGGGATTGATCTGGCCGGTTAAGTCCTGACTCCCTGAAAGGTCCTCCCATCTCATGCCGCGGATGTGTTCCATCAATCCAGCCTCCTCAGGGGTGCAGCAGGCCATAGTCGGGTTGCCCTTCCAATCCACCCATGGAATCGTGACCTTGAGGGCCTTCCGGTCCTCCCAGTTGAAACGAGTTTCCCCGCCAGAGCCGTCGTTGATGACTTCGGCAATCTTTTTACCGTCCATGCAGAGGGTGGCATTAAAACCGGGACAGTCCATCCCCATAAATGATTTGATCGCTTTGACCGTGTACTTTGATTTCGATGACATGGTATCTCCGGATATTGAATTCACATTCAGGCAGCGTCGGCCAAACTCAAACGGCGTACGCCCATCTGACCGAAACGCTGAACTATTTCAGCAGCGTCGCTACGCGCCAGCTCACGGGCGGCATCGGCCAGGTTCTTGATTCCCACGTCCAACTTGCGGCGGGCGCTGGCGCTGTCGCGGTACTCTTCGGCCGTACGCGTCAGGAACTGCTTGCGTACTTCCTCCAGGCGCTGCTCAAGCTGCTGGTCGCCGGCAAAGTTCAGGGCCTTAAACTGGTCCATGAACGACACCAGCCTGTTCAGCGTCTTCTGATGTACGCCGGTTTTGCCGTCCTTGAAGCTCGCCAGCATCTCCTCGCATAGTTCCGCGGTCTGCTGACGCAGACTGGCTACGCAGTCGCCGACGAACGATTCCAATCCGGCATTGATCCTGGCATTGGCATCAACAGCCGTCTGATGCCGTGCCTGTATGACCGCTTGCTGATCGGCAGCGCTGATCAGATCCGCCTGCAAGCGTTCGGGTACGCTGATCTGAAACAGGTTCACGGCAAAGGTGAAGTGCCGGTCCAAACGATCGACCGGCGGAAATGCGTTTTCGATGCTTGCCACGAGTTGATCGGGATCGCCCACCAGTTTTATTGCCGCCGCGTGCCATTCTGTGATCGCGCTTGCCCGCAGTGGCGCATAGCGATTCATGAACCCGGCCCGGGCAGTTGCGAACTTGGATTCAAGGCCGCTCAGCTTCCTGGTTACATCGGCAAGCCGCTTATTCGGCAGGAAATGCCCGAGTCCGTTCAGAAACGGATAAGAGCGGTGGCGCAAGTGAAAAGTACGCGCGGGGACGTTCGTAATTACTTTACCCTTTCTTTACCTGAGATTGCACTTTGGGCTATGTTCTGGCACTTTATTTCCATGCACATACTCGTTCAAGACCTTCCCCACGGGCGTGTGTTCGCACCGTCCACCAGGAGTGCGTACCTGAGCACCGCCGTGGTGGTCGGAATCATTCAGCTATTCATGCCAGCCGCTAAAGGCAATGACTGGCCGCAGTGGATGGGTGGCCCTCAATACAGTGGTGTTTGGAGCGAGGATGGGATCCTGCCCAGGTTTCCAGCCTCCGGGCTTGCCGTCAAATGGCGAACGCCGATCGGGCCTGGATATTCCGGCCCATCGGTGGCCAATGGTTACGTGTTCGTGATGGACCGCAAAAAATCCGATCCCATCAACAGCACTGAGCGTGTTCTTTGTCTGGATGCCGCCAACGGTAAAATCCGCTGGGAATATACATATCCGTGCAAGTACGCCGGCGTGGGTTACGATTCCGGCCCGCGTGTCACCCCTGCTGTTGCTGACGGCAAGGTATTCACGCTTGGAGTTATGGGGGACATGAATTGTCTGGATGCCTCCAATGGAAAAGTAGTGTGGCAGAAGAATCTTCCCCGTGATTATCAGGCCAAGGGGCCAAAATGGGGATTTGCCACGCAACCACTGGTGGATAGTACGCGTTTGTATAGTCTTGTCGGCGGCCAGGGACATGCGGTCGTAGCTTTCGATGCAGCCACCGGCAAGGAACTTTGGCGGGCATTGTCCTCCAGCGAACCCGGGTATTCCGCGCCGATCATCCGCACGATCAATGGCAGGCGCCAGCTTGTTGTGCGGCATTCCGATGGCCTCGCCGGCCTGACGCTCGATACAGGCGAAGTCATCTGGTCGGCGGCGTTCCCGACCAAGGTGGGTATGGCAATTTGCACTCCGGCCGTTTTCGATGATCGAATCTGCATTTCAGGCCAATGGGAAGGCACCGCCATGTTCAGGGTCCTGCCAGGCAATAAGGACGCCGTTCTGCTGTGGAGCCTCAATGCCGGCGGTGCGCCTGAAAAGGTATTCCGCACGGAAGGTTTTAACAGTGCCATGAGCACCGTTCTGTTTGACGGCAGCCAAGTGTACGGGGTTTCACTATTTGGCGAACTCTGCGGACTCGATGCCGCAACAGGGCGCCGTATCTGGACATCGCTAGCGCTTACCGGTGAAACCGAACCCAAGGACAAGTGGTTTACGGCCTTTATGGTGCCGAATAACAAGCGCTGTTTCATCTTCACTGAAAAAGGCGACCTGCAGATCGCCCGTTTGTCCGCAGCCGGTTATGAACTGCTGGACAAGACGCACCTTTGCGATCCCGATATGCCGGTTGGTTCCCGTAAGGTCATCTGGTCCCATCCCGCCTTTGCCAACCGCTGCATTTTTGTTCGCAGCAACAGCGAAATGATTGCATTCTCCCTTGCGGAAACAGATCGCTAAACGCCTTCGTCCCGAGAATAAAAAGCGAACCACCAACTGATAAGTGCAAACAAAACCCCACATTCTCTTTGTCTGCACTCTGAACCAGTGGCGCAGTCCAACGGCCGCAAAAACCTACGCCAACGATCAGCGGATCGAGGTCCGGTCAGCAGGTGTCAGCTCGCATAGCGTCCATCGGGTATCGCAACGGGATCTGGAATGGGCCGACCTGGTGCTCGTCATGGAGCCGGAGCACAAGGTCAGATTGCTGGACATGTTCAATGACGTGCAGTTGCCAGCCATTGAATGCCTGGATATCTCGAACGAGCTTGAGTTCATGGATGAGGCGTTGGTCGGATTGATCAGGGATGGGACCGAAACCCATTTGGCCGCCAGGTTCGGAATTGAAGGCTGCACCGGAATCAAGGCGTGAAACAGGTGATAAGCCAGCAATGAAAACAGATTTGGTGCTGCTGATCGGCATCCAGGCGGCCGGCAAAACCACGTTCAGCCAGCGTTTACTGCCCGACACGCATGTCCGGGTTAACTTGGACACTCTGCGCAATCGGACTCGGGAAGCGCGCGTTTGTGTCGTGGTTCCCTTTGACGGCAAAATGCGTGGGCAAGAGTACGCCTGCGCTGCCTCAAGGATGACCTGATCATAGATATCACCGCATGACAGGAGCACATCGGCCTGACCATCACCGTGATTCCAGTGGAGGTCGTCAATATCAGCGAGGATCAGGAGTTTCATGTTCCACTACTTTCAGTATGGGCGATTGGATGGAGTTCATTTGTCCATAGCCGTTACCGCCTCCGCTTTCACGGAGTGGGTTTGTCATCGTTTACTGACAATCACTTCCCACTTTCATGGATTTCGCTTGGCGCGATCGATGCCTGGCCACAATTGCCCGGCAGAATCCCGAGCTTGACCGTCTCCGTGCTGGCTGGATGCTTATAGGCTCCGCAGGTATGAGGAAACCACGCCCGCATTCTGTTCGGCGATGTGACGGAATGACGCTGATGCCAGAACCGTTTCGGAGAGACGTGACCAGAACTGCTCGGCCAAGACCGCTGCCCGGGTCCAGGGCGTCAGCGCTTCCGGAGGAGGCGGAGGCGGTCTCAGTGGTTCATTCGAGAACTGCCCCTCCACACCCGGGCGGTAGTGCATCGGCACCATGTCATACAGGGGCGCCAGCGACAACGGGAGCCGAGGCTCCAAGAACAGGCTGGCATTGCCGTAGTGCATATCGGTATTGCCGATTAATGTTCCAAACCACCAAAGGACGGACAGACGTTCGGCATCTTCATCCGGAATCCATCCATCGGCACGAAGCCGCTCTGCAGCGTCCGTCCAGGGTGTGTCGATACGGCCAAAGAACGCAGCATCGAGCGCCTCCAGGGAGGTCAACCCGCGCCGGCCATGGGCTCCGACACGGTCGAACCGCGTGGATTCCAGGAAGACGCGCCCCCCGGCCTCAATCACCGTCGTAGCTGCACATGGTATTCCGTGCGCTGAGAGGACGGTGTTGGCCATATGCTCGGCCACCAACAAATCGGCCCATCGCCGATTCTCAGGCCGACCGGCACCTCCGCTGAACTTCACGATGACGTGGCGCACAGCCTGAGCCGAGTCGTGTATGCAGGCTGTGAACTTGGGTTGTTCACCGGCAGCCGATGATCCCGGCCATTCTCCTGCCAGAATGGCGTCCGCCTGTGCGGGATAGTCGGTGCAGCGGATTGCGTGGCCGAAGGTGCCGGGTGTTTCCATGCGGCGCATCTGGATGGCCGCCAGCATGGCATCGCCAATGGCAAAAGCACCGGGCAAGTCCTCGCCAAAGCGAACGAGCGCAGTCACAACGGCCTCATCGTTCCAACGACTCGGATCCAGTGGCGCGCCAAGTTGCTGGGCGTAACGACGGGCAAAGCATCGCCCGAGAAAGCCCTGGGGCCGAAGTTCATGTACGAACCAGGGGAGCCCGGGATAAAGTCCATCGCGAAACTCCGTTCCCCGCAACGTATCCCAGGGTTCGTCCTGCTCGACGTACCACTGGCCGGCTTCCAGCGCATGGATGCGCCCGACAAGGCCCGCGCCGCCGTCCGCCGCAATGGTGTAGAGCGGCCAGGTGGAACCGAGCCCGCTGATGGATCGCCGCAAGGCATAACGAGCGGCCTTCCCCCGTCCCACGCGCAGGACGCGTTGTGCGCTCAGCGCCGAAATCGAACGTGAGACCGTCGGCTGACTCACCCCGAGCGCGCCTGCCGCCCGCAGCGCCAACTCACGCACCGCCTCGTCGTC
>JBAXJV010000064.1:0-11254 GCA_037137675.1 bacterium
TCTAAAAAAAGGAGTTCAACATGCCCTCCGTTCTTCGACGCGCCGTTTCGACAGTCCCCGACTGGGAAAACCCCGAAGTTACAGGACGGCACCGCCTCGCTCCGCGCGCCGATTTCTTTCCGTTTCCGGACGCCGCCACTGCGCTGCTGGATGACCGCGCGGCCACGCCCTGGTTCCAGCTTCTGAATGGCGCGTGGCATTTTAATTACGCACCCACGCCCGCCGAGGCGCCTGCGGACTTCATGCAGCCCGGGGCCGATGTTTCGACCTGGGCCCTGATCCCCGTTCCGCGCAGCTGGCAGACCTGCGGCTACGGCCGGCCGCACTACACGAATGTGCAGTATCCATTTCCGGTAGACCCGCCGCATGTGCCAACCGAAAACCCCACCGGCTCTTATCGTCGCGATTTTACCGTGCCGGATGCCTGGGACGGCGCCCGCATCCACTTGCGCTTCGACGGCGTGGATTCGGCTTTCACCGTCTGGGTCAACGGTCAGGAAGCCGGCTTCAGCAAGGGCAGCCGCCTGCCAGCCGAGTTTGATGTAACGCCATTTGTTAAGACCGGCGTTAACACGCTCGCCGTGAGGGTGGTGCAATGGTCTGACGGTACCTATCTGGAAGATCAGGACATGTGGTGGCTCAGCGGCATCTTTCGCGACGTCTATCTGCTCGCCCAGCCGGCTGTTCATCTGAACGATTTCGCTGTGCAGACAACCTTTGACTCCGCTTATACCAACGCCGCCCTGCATCTGCGGGCCTCAGTGCGTAACGCCGGACGCAGCGCCTCCGGAGCGCTGCGAATTGAGGCGGAACTCCGCGATGCGGCAGGAACGATTGTTGCGCGCGGCGCGGCACCGAAGGCGCTGAGCCCGGCCGTTGGCCGCGAAACGGCGGCCGAGTGGACGCTGGACGTGGCGCAGCCGGCAAAGTGGACCGCCGAAACTCCGGCGCTTTACACGCTGCTGCTGACGCTCAAGGATGCCAAAGGCGCGACTTTGGAAGTGGTGCCTGCAAAGGTCGGTTTCCGTGTGGTTGAAATTAAAAACGGTTTGTTCTGTGTTAACGGCGTGCCAATCAAAATCAAGGGCGTGAACCGTCACGAGCATGATCCCGACCTAGGGCGCGCTGTGCCGCTCGACGCCATGCTGCGCGATCTTGTGCTGATGAAGCAGCACAACATCAATGCCGTGCGCACTTCGCACTATCCGGACGATCCGCGCTGGTACGATCTTTGCGACCGTTTCGGCATCTACATCGTGGACGAGTGCGATCTGGAAACCCATGGCTTTGGCATGCTCGGCGACTGGACGAGCTGGCCGGGCAACCCGACCGAGGATCCGCGCTGGGAGGCGGCATGTGTGGATCGCATGGCTCGCATGGTCGGGCGCGACAAAAACCACGCCTGCGTGATCATGTGGTCGCTCGGCAACGAGGCGCATTTCGGCGTCAACCACCGGTCCATGGCCGCCTGCGCCCGCAAGCTTGACCCAACCCGCCCGATTCACTACGAGGGTGACCTTCAAGCCGCAGTATCTGACATATTCAGCGTGATGTACCTCGATGTGGATACGCTTACAGCGGTCGGCAAAGGGGAGACTACGGAAAAAATCTGGGGTCGCAAATGGGACCACGCCATTGATGGCGGCAAACCGTTTTTTATGTGCGAATACGCCCACGCCATGGGTAACGGACCTGGTAATCTCAAGGAATATTGGGACGTTATCTACGCCTATCCGCGTCTGATGGGCGGTTGCGTCTGGGAGTGGCTTGATCATGGCATACACGCCGTCCGCGATGCCAACGGCAAGACCGTTGTTGCAGCAGCTGTGCCCTCCGGCATCCAGCCTCCGGCCGCCGGATTTTTCGCTTACGGTGGCGACTTCGGTGATCACCCGAACGATGGCAACTTCGTTATGGATGGGCTCTGCTTCCCGAACCGCACGCCGACCCCCGGCCTGATCGAATACAAGAAAGTGCTGGAGCCGGTGCACGTCGAGGCGCTGGACCTCGCCGCCGGCCGCTTGCGCCTGCACAACCGGCGCGATTTCGCCGGGCTCGACGATTTGACTATGGGCTGGTCTGTGACTGCAGACGACGAGGTTTTGCAGCAAGGTGTGCTGGCGCTACCCGCTGTGCCTGACAAGTGCCATGCAGCGGTGAGAGTGCCGTACACGCTCCCGAAACAGCTCAAGCCCGGCGCCGTCTGTCGCCTGACCCTGCGCTTCACGCAAATCAACGACACGTTGTGGGCGGAACAGGGCTACGAAGTCGCCTGGGCGCAATTCGAACTGCCCGTTCAGGCCGCTGTGCGTCCCGTCCGCCGTCTCTCGGCCATGCCAGCCCTGGCATGCAAGCAAAGCGCCACGGCTGTAGATGTTGCGGGCGCCGATTTCGTAATGCAATTCGATCCCTTACGCGCCCGCCTGTCGGACTGGTCGCACGCCGGCCAGCCGTTACTGCGGACGGGCGCCGGGCCACAGGTGGATTTCTGGCGGGCACCGACGGACAACGACGTCCGCCATGCTGCGATCTGGCGGCAGCAGGGGCTGCACGCTCTGCAGCACCGCACAGAGAATGTGCGCGTCGAACGCGTAAAGGGCGGACGTGCCGTCGTAATCCGCGCCCGCACCCGTGTGGCACCGCCGGTGTTCGGCTTCGGATATCTTTGCGACTACACCTATGTAATATACGGCAGCGGGGACGTGCGGCTGAGCATACACGGTGAGCCGCAGGGAAAATGGCCCGACGCGCTGCCGCGCATCGGCGTTGCTTTCGCCATGCCGCTGGGTTTTGAGCAGGCGCGCTGGTACGGACGCGGGCCGGGAGAAAGTTACGCCGACAGCCGTCAGGCGCAGCGCGTGGGCCTGTGGCGCATGCCCATGGCCGACTTAGGAACAACCTACATGCGTCCGCAGGAAAACGGCAACCGGCTGGACACCGCCTGGGTTGCGCTCACCGACCTGCGTGGAATGGGCCTCATGGCCAGTGGCGCCCCGACGCTGAACTTCAGCGTCCATCGCAATCTGGCCAATGAAATCGCGGCCGCGCAGCACCCTTGCGACCTCGCGCCGCGCAATGAGTGGATCGTGCACCTCGATCACGCTCAGCGCGGCCTGGGTAGCAGCAGTTGCGGACCCGACACCCTGCCGGCCTACGAACTCAAGCCGCAACCATTCACATTTGAATTGCGGCTCACGCCCGTCTCGCTCGACGGGCGCGCTCCGATGACCTGCTGGAGAGAAAACCTTGAAGAGGTCAAGGTCTAACCGGATTTCAGTTATTGAAACGCATTACGCTTGAGGGGCGCCCCCGGCTTTGGCCTTGGCATCCAGCTCGGCCATCGCCGCGCGACGGCTGAGTTTGATGCGGCCTCTGTCGTCCACGCCGATGCACTTGACCCACATCTGGTCGCCCATCTTGCAGACCTCCTCGACGACGTTGACGCGGAAGTCCGCGAGCTCGCTGATGTGAACCATGCCGTCGCGGCCGGGAAAGATCTCGACGAAACAGCCGAAGGGCTTGATTCCAACCACGACGCCGTTGTAAATCTTGCCTTCTTCCGCCTCCGCTGTGATCATGGTCACTTCGCGCACGGCGAGCTCCAGGCTCTTCTTGTCGGCGCTGAAGATCTTCACGCTGCCGTCTTCCTCGATGTCGATCTTGGCGCCGGTGAGCTCGGTTATACGGCGGATATTCTTGCCGCCGGGGCCGATCAGTTCGCCGATCTTATCCTGAGGAATCTTGATCACCTGAATGCGCGGTGCAAAGGGCGAAAGTTCCGTGCGCGCGGCCGGCAGGATGGTGGCCATGTATTCCAAAATCTCCAAACGCGCCACGCGGGTCATTTCGAAGGCCTTTTCGACCAGCGGCCAGGGCAGGCCGTGGATCTTGAAGTCCACTTGAAAGCCCGTGATGCCGTCGCGCGTGCCGGCGACCTTGAAGTCCATGTCGCCGCAGTGATCCTCGTCGCCGAGAATATCCACGACCATTTCGGTCTTGTCCGGCGCTGTGAAGAGCCCGCACGAGATGCCGGCCACCGGCTTGCGGAGCGGTACACCGGCATCCAGCAGGGCGAGGGTGCCGACGCAGACGCTGGCCATCGAGGTTGAACCGTTAGAGCTCTGAATGTCCGAAACCATGCGCACGGTGTAGGGATAATCCTTGGGCATGACTTCTTCCAGCGAGCGCTCGGCGAGTGCGCCGTGGCCGATTTCGCGGCGCCCCGGGGAACTCATACGTCCGGTTTCACCGACACTGTACGGCGGGAAGTTGTAGTGCACCATGAAGGCTTTTTGCACCGGGCCGCCGGTAATGGCGTCCAAATCCTGCGTGTCCGACCCGGAGCCCAGCGTGACGGTGCCGAGCGACTGGGTTTCTCCGCGCGCGAAGAATGCCGACCCGTGCACGCGCGGCAGAATGCCGACGGCGCCAAAGCACGGGCGTACTTCATCGAAGCGGCGGCCGTCAATGCGGCGCCCCTTGCGCAGCACGTTATCGCGCACGGTCTGGATCACGAGCGCATCGAAAGTGGCGCGGAATTGTTCCTTGTTAATTTCCGGGAAGCGCGCTGAGATTTGCGGACGCAGCGCGGCTTCGATGGCTCCGACGGCAGCGTGGCGGGCTTTTTTGCCGGGGATCAGATAGGCTTCCGAGAGCGCCGGTCCACAGATTTCCATGGCGGCGGCGAGCAGTTCAGGATCGGCATCCACGCCTTCCTGGACGATTTTTTCTGGCAGTCCTGCCAGCTTGCGCAGCTTCAGCTGTGCGTCAATCAATTCCACGCATGCCGCGTGGGCAAAACGCATGGCGGCCAGCATTTCCTGCTCGGTGATTTCGGTGGCGCCGCCTTCGATCATGACCGGATTATCGCGCAGGCCGGCATAGACCATATCAAAGTCGCTCTTGGCGCGTTCGGTGTGGGTCGGATTGAGCACAAACTGGCCGTTAATACGGCCAACGCGCACGCAACCGATCGGGCCGAAGAAGGGCAGTTCCGAGAGCGTCAGCGCGGCGCTGGCGCCGAGCACGCTGAGTATGTCCGACTCGAATTCGTTGTCGGCAGTCAGCAACTGGCAGACGACCTGCACGTCGTTGCGGTAGCCCTTGGCGAAGAGCGGGCGGATCGGCCGGTCGGTAAAGCGGGCCGTCAGAATTTCCTTTTCCGAGGGACGCCCTTCACGCTTGAAGAAGCCGCCGGGGAAGCGTCCGGCTGCGGAGAAGCGTTCCCGGTATTCCACCTGCAGCGGAAAGTAGTCAATGCCGTCACGGGGGGCCGAGGCAGCGGTAGCGGCTACGAGCAACATGGTGTCGCCCTGACGCACGGTAACCGCGCCATTCGCCTGCCGGGCGAAGAGGCCGGTTGAGATTTTGACCGGCTGGGCGCCGATCATGATGTCAACGGAGATTTCGGATAGGTTCTGGGATTTAATGCTCATCAGTTCTCGATTCTGAATACACCGCCGCGCTGCCGGAAACCGGCATGCGGACGGGGTTCAACGGTTTGGAATAACCGCCACAGTTTGCGGCGGTGGAATGCGGCGGTCAGCGGCGTAGTTTGAGCCGTTTGATGATGTTCTGGTACAATGCCTCATTGCACGATTTAACGTAGTTCAATAGGCGGCGACGTGCGCTGACCATTTTCAGCAGGCCATAGCGTGAGCCGTGGTCCTTCTTGTGAACCTTTAAGTGCTCAGTGAGTTGTTCGATGCGCTGGGAGAGCAGCGCGACTTGCACTTCGGATGATCCGGTGTCCTGTTCATGACGCCGAAACTCCTTCTTAACAGTCTCCCGGGCTTGGAGATCCATGCCTTGCCTCTATCCTTTCAATGTCTGCGTTCTTTGTATTTTTGTTGTTCAGGGGGTGACTATACAGTCCGGCCACCATGTCTGTAAAGCATTGTTCCAAGCATAAATTTCGGCCGGGGTATCGAGCAGCGTGCGGGCGCAGGCGGCATCGGAGGCAATTTGGCTGACGAGCGCTTCGCGTGAGGGAAACTGCTGCTCCGGGCGCAGGCGGTTTATCAAAAAAACCTCCACTTCATGGCCGTAAAGATCGCCATCCCAATCGAACAGGTTGACCTCAATGACCGGCTTTGTGGCGCTGCGGTGCAAAGTCGGGCGGAGGCCGTGGCTGCAGACGCCGTTACGGACCTGGCCGTCGAAAATGGCGCGGACGGCATAAATGCCGAATGGTGGCCGGACTTCGTTGCGCGGATCCAGATTGAGCGTCGGGTAGCCCAGGCTGCGGCCGATGCCGTCGCCGTGAACGACGGTGCCGTAGATGCTGAAGGGCCGGCCGAGCATGCTGGCGGCATCGGTCAGGCGCCCGTCGGCAACGGCCGCGCGGATGCGTGAGCTGGAAACGGGGGCGCCGTCAAATGTGACAGGGGGCTCGACGGTGATGGTGATTTTGCGGTCAGCGGCCCAGCGTGCGAGCTGCGCAACATTCCCGCGGCCGCCGTGGCCGAAGGCCCAGTCCGCGCCAACAAAAATTGCCCGCAGAGCTGGAATGCCGCGGGCGAGTTGCGCAAGGAAAGCATCTGGCTCAATGGCGGAGGTGCGGGCGGTGAAAGGCAGCACGATGGCGCCGTCCATCCCGCGCCGGGCAAGTAATGCCAGCTTATGTGAACTGCAGGTGAGCAGCGGCGGCGCGGCGGCTGGGACGAGGACCTTGAGCGGGTGGGGGTCGAATGTCAGTACCCAGACGGTGCCGCTCAGCGCGCGGGCACGATCGCGCGCGCTGTCGAGCACTTTCTGGTGGCCGAGGTGAACGCCGTCGAAAAATCCTGCCGCAAGGCAGATTGGCCCCGGCTCGTCGCTCAGGGCTTTGATCTTTTGCACGGTTTTCATGAAAGTATTCACACCCCTAACGGCAGTTTCGGTAATGCGGGAGTTCGGCGATCACCGTTGTCCGCCCTTTTTAACACGTTTGATTGTCTTGACCGCGTGATCCTCCGGCGCGTTGAGGGCATAAAATTCATGCAGTTTGGCCGCGAGCAGTTTTTTGTCCGGCAGTTGGGTCTGGTATGCAGCGATCAACGCGGGGGAAAGCGACCGATGGAAAAAGAGGAGGTCGAGGTCAAAGTCCCGGCCGCCAACCTGCACCGGGTATTCCGAACCGACGAAACAGAAGTCGCGCCCGAGTTCGATCAGAAATGCCTTGAGACGCGCCAGTAGGCCGCGATGCAGGTCAGCTTCGCTGTGCTCATCGGGCAGATTCAGGAACTCGACCATATAGGCGTCCTTGAAGACGCTGGCGGCGGTGCCGCGAATTTGCCTCACAGCCGGTGAGAGTTTTGGCGGGTTGAGCACCGTGCGCTCGAAGGCGGCTAGACGGAACTGACGTTCCAGTTCTCGGCTGGACCAACGTTCTTGGATGGCCATGCGCAGGTAGAACTCGCGTTCTTCAGAGCGTTTGGACTGCCCGAGGATGATGAGGTTGTGAGTCCACGGCAATTGTGTCAGCAGTGCTGACACTTTCTCGTCCCCTGCATAAGTCTCATAAAATTGCCGCATGCGAAACAAGTTGCGGCGCGTGAAACCGCGCAGTCCGGGCATGGTGCGCTCCAGATGTTGGGCCAGTTGTTTCACCACGCCTTCACCCCGTTCGGCGGTCTCTAACTTGCGGCTGATGTACTGTCCAATCTGCCAATACAAGCCGACAAGCTCTGTATTGACCGCCTGGTAGGCGCGCTTGCGAGCCCGCTCGATGATGCTGACGATCTCGGCAAAAGTAGTTGCGTCCGGCAAAACAGACGCGGCTTTCATGAGGGCGGCGCTGGCTTTCAGGTGATCTTTCTTTTTCATGTTTTAAGACCTCCCTTAAACTGCTGCGTTTGGTAGCAATGCTGCACTTGTCTCGCACAACCTCAATCCGCTTCTCTGGCGTGCCAGACACAATACCAACTCCTGCCTCCAATCGCCATGCGCCATAATACGCCACCCTCGACGCTGTCTCCAGGATGGCAGTCGCTTTCATTGCCGAAGGATCTCGGTAAAGGTCAGCGTATTCCCACCGTAGCGCTCTTTGAATGTGCCGGCATCATGGCGTGAGCCGAAAGCAAAAATGAAGGGCGGCATAGAGCCTTTTGGAATACGTCGGCTGCCTGTCACGTAGAACGCCTCTGCTGCCGTTACCTGCTTCCGCGTGCCGTAGTCCAGCGCTGTCACCGCCGTAACCTCATCGCCGAGTTTATTGATCAACCGGCGGGTACAGTTAAGACAGCAGGCGCATATGGCAGGCTTCGTCTTGAGCTGCAGGACGAATTTCGTTTCGCTTTTTGCCGCATCCATGCCGCATAGTTGACAGATGGTATTAGAGTTCGCTTCCCCGGCCAACGTATCCAACGCCACCAACGTCAGAACTGCCGCCAGAATCGTGATTATCCTTTGCATTGGCTTGATGACCTCCCTCTTTTTCAAGACGCTGAAATAATGTGAACTCCCATGATCCCAGCGCTGCGATGACTAAAATCTGCGTTTCCACTGCACGCCGACGGCGAAATGGTAAGCTTCGCCCAGTTGAACGCCCTTCACATTTTCGTACAACGGGATGCCGGCCATGGCCCGCACATCGAAATTTCCGCCCCAGAATAAAGCCACGCGTCTTTGGCAGACCAGGTTGCCAAAGACGGAGTCGCACCCGGTGTTCGTGACAGGCTGCCCCATGTCCTCGTTCTCGAAAACTTTATTGGCATCAAATTCGACGCCCAGCATGGTCCTGGTCGAAGGGGTGAAGTGCAAGGCGACACCACCTTGCAGAATGTCGCCAAACTTGTAGTCCGAGGAATTCTCGAAGTTGCGCCGGTATTCCGCGCTGGCATTCAGCCAGAACAGGCCGATGTGCTGACTGAAAAGCAGCCCGCCGCCTGCGCCGAGCGCCTCCGTTCCCAACTGCAGGCCGGGCCGTGCCCGATTCTGCTCTGCAAATTTCCCCGTCGGAATGGACGTCCGCAGGACGACGGCAAGGTGCTGGTCGGCCAGTTCATCGTGGTAGAAACGCCAGCGCCCGCTCACCAGCATGTCCCCAAGGCCCTCTTCCTTGAAGGCCTGGCTATCCCCGTTTTTCATTTCGGAGGTCATTTTTTTCCAGTACTCGGGCAGCATGACATCCAGATAGACATCGTCGCTCACGGCATAGCCTGCGGCTACGCTGACCATCGTGCTTTCCATTTTTTTTGGAACCATCGGTTTGTTTTTGAGCACATCTTGAGCGGACGCTTCGTCATGCCCTTTCAACAGGTTGTCCTTGACCATCCCGCTGACCATGGCGCCGGCGCTGAATACCCGCGCTGGCGGAGTGGGCGCCGGGGTGATGCGAAACGGCATGGTCATCCCCTGATAAGATATCTCCGCCAGCGCGCGTTCAAGGGTCAGCGTACTTCCGCCATGCTCTTGCTGGAACGCACGTGCAGCAACCCCGGATTGGAACGCGATGATGTTGGGAATCATGTCCGGGGTTTCATCGCTGTCAACCACCAGCGTGGCTTGGTTCAGCGGCACCGCTTCCTGCGTGATCCAATCCGTCACATAGGCCGATTTGACGTGCGGCAGGCCGAGGTGCTCGTTAATCAGGCGCAATCCACATGAAACGCCGCAGCAGCGCTGCGTGGCTCCGTCATCGAACGCGAGCTCTACGGCTGTCCTTCTGAACACCTCAATATACATACCGCAGACTTTACAGGCCATGCCGCTGGCGATCTGGATATTGTGCTTTTCAGCCGCTGGCGCGGCGATTGTACCGGTAAACCCCCCGGCGGCGAGGACTATCAAGCTGATGACTATGGTTTTTTTCACTTGGTATGCTCCTTCGCTTATCTGGAATTAATTTCAATCAACAACCTAATCGCCAGTAAACAGTTGCCCAGCAGAAGCGCCCAGATCGCCCATTGCAACAGAGGCCGGGCGGATCTCAAGGCGGCTCCTCCCGCATCAGGATGGCGCTGCATGCGTCTGGTTGTTGCGCAGATCACGCTGGCCCAGCAGCCGACGCAAACCGCCACCGTAACCACGACCATATCGGGCAACTTCTGCCATACACAAAAGATGCAGTGATGGAACTCGGCGTGCAGAAACAGCGGCGAAAGCCTGGTGTGTATGGCCAGCACAAACGCGATCAGCGTCAGCGGTCCCAGGACCCACAGAAAGACACCCATGCGACTTCGCGCCCTCCGCAAAAGCAGGGCCGACACCGATGTCAGCAAGAAAGCCGAGATGAAATACACGATAACCCAGCCCCATCCGTTGTAGGTCAACGCCTGAAGCAGCGCTGAGGAGGAATCGTCAAAGAGCGTGCTGCAGCAATTCACCAATCGTGGACGGACGGCAGACAGAAAGCGCAAATCCGAAGACGACTCGAATAGCATCAAAATAATCAGCGGAATCAAGGCGTACAGCTTCCGTTTCATGAGCGGTTGTGTTTCGATCTTCCGGTCGAGAGCGTTAAGCACCAGCCAGTAGCCGTAAGCCATCGGCAGCACGAACTTCAGCGCCGTGGAAATGAAAGCGTAAGGGGGGGCCAGAAGGTGAACGCCGCACAGACACATGGCCCCGGGTATCGAGGGAATCAGCGTCTGAAGCATAAAGAACCACAACGGCACCAGCGCCAGTCGCATGTAGAATCCCAGCGTCAGCAAGGTTATGCTCAGGTAGACGAGTTTTTCGAATTGGTACTGTAGCTCTGACGAATTTCCGGTATTCCACTGGCGTGCCACAGCCACCCCGAAAGTCAAGGCTGCCACGCCTGCCAGCAGGGACAGGAAGGACATCAGCCAATACGCCACAACGCAAGCATTCAAAATCACCGGGCGTCTCCAATCGCCAGGACTTCGTCAACTAATCCGTCAGACTCCAAGGATGCGTCATGCGATGACATCACCACCGTCCGGCCCTCGGCTTTGCATTCGCGCAACATCTCAAGAATTATGCGTGTGTTGTGCCGGTCAACGTTCGAACTCGGTTCGTCGGCAATGATGATGGAGGGGTCGTTGACCAGCGCCCGTGCCACGGCCACCCTTTGTTGTTCGCCCCCGCTGAGGTCGTTTGCCAGAAAATGAGCGCGGTGCTCAAGTTTAACGCGGCGCAGAAGCATTAGAGCTTTATGACTCCGTTCTTCGTGCGGCAGCCCAAGCGGCAGCAGTGGCATGGCGATGTTCTCCAGCGCCGTGTATCCCTGTAGTAGATTGAACGACTGGAAGATAAACCCGATGTTTTTACGGCGAATCTCGGTTAGAAATTGATCGGGCAGGTGCGACAC
>JBAXJV010000065.1:0-11242 GCA_037137675.1 bacterium
GACGGCTCGGCGGGACGCCTCGCCCTACCTTGCGACCCTTGAGCATATTGGTAGGGCGAACCGTCCCGGTGAGCCGCTGCGGCAGTCTTAATCCCCTTCGTGTGCTTCTCTTACCTTCGTGGTGAAGAAATTCATTCACCACGGATTACACGGATGCCACGGATAAATTATTCTTCTCCGCGCCCCTGCGCCTCTGCGCGAAAACCTCCCTCATCTGAGCGCCGACGTCCGATGATATGGTGCTGGTGATCTGCGTAGCTGCCGCGCTGCGCGCGGTGGCGTGTGCCGGTTACGGAGACGGGTTCGAGACAGACACTGCCACCTGACGCCCTTCGGCTTCGCTCAGGGACGGTGTCAGGACTTCGGCGAGCTCAGTCGAGCCGCAGGCGGCTACACACCAAGAACCAGGGTCCCGTCCCATCCGGCCACCGGTCCGGTGGCGCGCCTGTTGCTTTCCGCTGTTGCTTTCCGCTCGCATTCAACCCGCTCAACTGTTAGGGTTGAGATGTTTTTCAAAGATAGGACTCTGTTAATTATGAAATACCTAATCGCCCTGCTCGCATGCTCGGCAATCTCCGCCAGCGCTGCCACAAACTGCAACGCGGCTGCCGTGCCGCCGGTTGTTCCGCCTGCCGCTTCCACGGCGGGAGTAGTCAGGGTGGGGGGGCTCCCCCATGCTCCTGACGCGCTGCCGGTTAAGGAAATAGTTCCTTTAACTCAGGATCTGCTTAAAGAAATGGCGGGGCTCACCAATGCCGACCAGTTTGCTCAAGCGCGTGACAAGGGCCTGGCCGCGCTTGAAATTGCCGCCGCCGACGACTCGCTCCGTCCGGCGCTTGAGGAGGCGCTCGGAACAATTGCGATGGACCTGATCCGTACGCCGCGCATGATGCCGGAAAAGGCTGCATATATAGTTAAATCCGGCGATTCCGTGGCGCGCATAGCTGCCTTGCACGAAACGACGGTGGAGCTGATCCTCGAAAGCAATCAGATCGCCCGTCCCAACCTGATCAAGGCTGGCGACCGGCTGCGGGTGCTCAAAGCGCCGTTTACGCTGACGGTCAGCAAGACGCGTAACGATCTAGTGCTGAAATTAGACGGGCGCTTTTGTAAACGCTATCGCGTTGGCACCGGCAAATTTGGCCGTACGCCCACCGGCGTGTTTGCGATCAGCGAAAAAGTCAAAGAGCCGCCATGGTCGCGGCCGGACGGCAAGCTGGTGCCCTTCGGCGAAAAGGAGAATATTCTCGGCACCCGCTGGCTCTCGCTGAAGGCGGTGCCGCCGACGGAGGAAGTCGGCGGGTACGGTATTCATGGGACCTGGGACCAGGCAACGCTGGGCAAGGCCGAAAGTTCCGGCTGCGTGCGTCTGAAAAACTCCGACGTGGAGGAATTGTTCACAATCCTGCCCTACGGCGTTCGCGTTGTGATTGAGGAATAAGGCAGAGCAGGGTGTTTAGGCTGTAGGCTGTTAGACTGTTAGGACAGATAAAAATAGAGCATAAAAAAGGACACAGCAACTTGCGGTCGTCTTTCCGGAATTATTACTGACAGCCAATAACCTATCCTCCTGAACAGTTACGGTTTTCATGGATTTTCTAACAGCCTACAGCCTAAACAACCTTGTGACACCCATGCGCATATCTGTAATTGTCCCGGTCTATAACGAGGCTGAAAATGTGCTGCCGCTGGTGGAGGAACTGGCCCGGCTGACCGACCGCCTGCCGGAGCTGGAAGTTGTGCTGGTGGACGACGGCAGCCGGGACGGAACCTGGCTGCGCATTGAGGAGGCGATGGCGCGGTGGCCGTTGCTGGTGCATGGTGTGCGGCTCGCCCGTAATCGCGGTCAGAGCGCCGCGATGTTGGCCGGTCTGGCGCAGGCGCAGGGTGAAGTGCTGGTTACGCTGGATGGTGATTTGCAGAATAATCCGGCTGATATTCCGCGCCTGATATCATTGATCGGACCCGATTGCGACGTTGTTTGCGGTTACCGGGCGAACCGGCGTGACAAGTGGTCGCGGCGCATGGCCTCGCGGCTGGCCAACAGCGTGCGCAATCGCATCACGCGGGACGGCATGCGCGACACGGGTTGCAGTCTCAAGGCTTTTCGCGCCGCCTGCCGTGCCGATCTTCCGCCGCTCGACGGGGTGCATCGTTTTATGCCGGCCTATTTTGTGCTGAACGGCAGGCGGATCCGTGAGCTCGCTGTGGATCATCGGCCCCGCCAGCTCGGCGTTTCCAAGTATACGAATTGGAAGCGCCTGCCCAAGACGCTGTTTGATCTGCTGGGCTTTATCTGGTACAGTAGCAGATATCTGGGTAGGAAATGCGAAGGATGTTCAGGCTGAAGGCTGTTAGGCACGAAGAGTAGTTACGACTAAGAACTAAGAACCGTGACACCGGGACTCATGGCAGACAATACACCGAACACCGAGCTTTTCATGGCAACAATGAAATATGTTTACTGGCAAGATGGCGCTATGTGGTTGGGATACTTGGAAGAATTTCCAGACTACATGACTCAGGGTGAATCCATCGGTGAATTACAGGAGAACCTGAAAGATATCCACGAAGAGATCACCAGTGGCAACATTCCCGGTGTCCGCCATGTCGCAGAATTGCAACTCGCATGAAGCGAAACGACCTCGTCAAACAACTTGAGCAAGAGGGATGTGTTCTTATTCGCCACGGTGGCAATCCTCCACCCCTGACCCCCATCCATGGCTAAAGAAACCACAAAGAATTCTCCTCCATCGGGCGGCGGCGAAGCCTTCGGCGGTCACAAGATTGCCGAGGTGCTGGTGCGGCGCAGGGTTTTGACTGAAGAGGGGATGCGCTCGGCGTTGGAGCGGATGCCATCAAACGCAGGGCGCCTGGAGCGCTATCTGGTCGAATCGCACGCCGTGCCGGTGGCCGAAATGACTCTGGCAGTAGCGGACTATCTGCGCATGCCGCCGATCAGCCTGGCTAATTATACGCCCAATGCCGATTTGATCGCCAGCCTGCCAGCCGAGATTATCAAGCACCACTTGATTCTGCCGATGATCAAATTCGGTGGTGTGCTGACCGTGGCGATGGGCGATCCTTTCGACATCGTGGCGCTGGACGAGTTGCAGCATGCGACAGGGTTGCAGATCACGCCGCTGGTCGCCTCAGAGAAGGAAGTTCAGGATGTGCTGTCGCATCTGATGGCGAACAGCGCAGCGTCGAATGTCACGATGGAAGATATTCTGCAATCTTCCGATGACAATGATGTTGAGGTGGGGAGCAGCATACATCAGGAAGAGAGTTTGGAAGAGATGCTGGAGAGCGCCGAAGGGGCGCCCGTGATCCGCATGGTGAACATGATCATGGTTGAGGCCTTGCGCACGCGGGCCAGCGACATCCACATCGAGCCGCTTGAAAAGACCTTGCGGCTGCGCTACCGCGTGGACGGCGATCTTGTCGAGCGCCCGAATCCTCCCAAGAGCTTTCAAGCGGCGATCGTTTCCCGGATCAAGATCATGTCCGAGCTGGATATTGCCGAGCGCCGCCTGCCGCAGGACGGGCGTTGCCGGATCAGGGCGCTGGGCAAGGAAGTGGACATCCGCGTGAGTATTCTGCCTACGATTCACGGCGAAAAGGTGGTCATGCGGGTTTTGGACAAAGGCTCCTTGTGTCCGAACGTGGCGGCTTTGGGGCTCGATAAGGTTGCCTACGAAGCTTTGCGGTACGCGATTGCCCAGCCGCACGGCATCATTCTGGTCACAGGCCCGACCGGCAGCGGCAAAACCACCACGCTTTATTCCTGCCTGCAGGAACTCAACCAGCCCGACGTTAACATTGTGACCTGCGAAGACCCGGTGGAATACCAGTTGCCGGGCGTTAATCAGGTGCAGGTAAATCCCCTCAGCGGGTTGACTTTCGAAGGGGCTCTGCGTTCAATCCTGCGGCAGGATCCGGATATTGTACTGGTCGGTGAAATTCGCGACGGCGCGACGGCCGACATAGCTGTCAAGGCGGCATTGACCGGGCATCTCGTACTAAGCACATTGCACACCAACGACGCCGCCGGTGCCATTGCGCGTTTGATTGACATGGGTGTGCCACCTTTCCTGATGGCCTCCTCATTGATCCTTGCGCAGGCTCAGCGGCTTTACCGCAAGCTTTGCCCGTTCTGCCGTCAGGAAGCCAGGCCGGCGCCTGAAATTCTAATTGCCAACCATATTGACCCCGCGTTTTTTAAAGGTGCCACTTTGTACGAAGCGGTGGGCTGCACCAAGTGCGGCAATACCGGGTTTAAAGGGCGCGGGGCCATCATGGAGGTGCTGCCGGTGGACGAGGATATCCGCGAGTGCATTCTGCGCGGCGTCAGCACTGCAGATCTGCGTGCGAAGGCGCGCCAGAAAGGCATGCTGACCTTGAAGGAAGTCGGGCTGCAGAAAGTTCGCGACGGAATCACATCGCTGAAATCGGCGCTGGAAATGACGGGTGGGGATTAGGATCGGAACTTATGCCTGTAATTCAATCCAAACCAGCGCTCAAAGTTTCGCCGCCGCGGCAGGCTGCGGCGTCTCCGGTTGCGCCGCCGCCGGCGCCGGCGCCGGCGCGTGCCAGTTCCAGTGCGAGTGCTGCACGGAAACCCCGTCCGGTTGCGAGACGTTTCCGCGGCGGCGCCAAACTGGCCAATAAGGAGCTGCCCTCCTTCTCACGGCAAATGGCAGCCATGCTGACGGCCGGCATGCCGATTATATCGGCGCTGGAAGCTGTTGAAGAACAGGCCTCCAATCCGCAATTCAAGCTCGTGATCTCAGAAATCCGCAGGCATATTGAAAGCGGATTATCGTTTTCCGAGAGCATCAGCCAGATTCCAGAGGTCTTTGACGATCTCTACGTCAATATGACCCGCGCCGGTGAACGCAGCGGACAGTTTGCGGAAACCATGCGGCGCACCGCCCTTTTGCTCGAAAATAATATGCGGCTGAAGCGCAAGGTGAAATCGGCCATGACTTATCCTATGGTGGTCATGAGCTTGGCGCTTATTATCGCGTCGGGTATGATTCTCTTTATTGTGCCGGTGTTCTCGTCTATGTATTCGGATTTCGGGAAAAAATTACCGGGCCCCACGCAATTTCTGGTTGATCTGAGCAATGGCGCCAAACGTTACAGCCCGATTATTGTGCCGGCTATCATCGCTCTGGTCTGGGGGTTCCGCCGCTGGAAAAAGACGGCGGCGGGAGCTTTTGCAATGGACTCCTTCTACCTCCGGGCTCCCGTTTTTGGAGTGCTGGCGCAAAAGGTGGCCATTTCCCGTTTGGCGCGCACGCTGGCGCAAATGCTCAGCAGCGGCGTGCCGATTCTGGGGAGTTTGGAAATCGTATCCAAGGCTTGCGGGAATTTGGTGGTTGGCAAGGCGGTGATGCGTGCGCATGGCATTGTTGAACGCGGCGATACGCTCTCTTCAGCGATGGAAAATCAGCCGGCGATTCCCTCCATGCTGGTGCGCATGCTCGCTGCTGGCGAGAAGACCGGCAAAGTGGATGAGATGATGGTGAATATCGCGGATACCTATGATGACGAAATTGAGACCATGCTCGCCTCGCTAACCTCGCTGATGGAACCGCTGCTGATGATTTTTCTTGGCGTCATAATCGGCAGCATCGTTGTTTGCATGTTCATGCCGATTTTCAAAATGAGCGAAGCCGTCAATATGTAGGTAAGAGAAGCGCGCGAAGGGAAGTCCAGTTTTAACTACGAAAAGCGCGAAATACACGAAAGGGGATTGGCTTCACACTTTCGCGTCTTTCGCGTGTTTCGTAGTTAATCTTCCTGGCTTACTTGTAAGCACTTCGTGGTGGAAGTTTCTGGCTGCGGATTTGGGACACCGATCAAGAGGTTTTCGCGCAGAGGCGCAGAGAATTACCGATCACCGAATAATGTTTCAGCACTTCCATTTTCGCGTCTTCGCGCAAATGAGAATTTATGGTTGCGCTTTCCTGTTCAGCGGCGTAACTTCCATTGCTGGTGCTACCTATGGCGAAAATACTGCTAGTGGATGATGAGCCTCGAATTCTGAGCCTGTTGAACAGTCTGCTTAAAGCCGAAGGCTACGAATTGGTGCTGGCTCCGGATGGCGCTAAGGCTATCGAGATTTTGCGCAATCAAACCATTGATCTGGTCATGACCGATATGCGCATGGCGCCGGTTAATGGCCTGGAGGTGGTGCGGGCCGCGCGGGAGATCCAGCCGCAGGCGGCCGTGATTTTGTTGACCGCGCACGGATCGGTGGAAACCGCCGTCGAAACCATGAAGATGGGGGTTTTCGACTACGTCACCAAGCCCTTCAAAGTTGACGAATTGCTGATTACCATTCAGCGGGCGCTGGAATACAAGCGCGCAGTTTCCGAGAATCTGGAGCTGAAGGAAGAGCTGACCGGCCGCTACCGCCTCGAAAATATCATCGCCGAAAGCGCGGCTATGCGCAGCGTTTGTGAAATGATCAAGCGCGTGGCACCTACGGATGCCACAGTGCTGATCTTCGGTGACAGCGGCACCGGCAAAGAATTGGTGGCGAAGGCCATCCATATGCATAGCCGGCGCAAAGACCGGCTGTTTCTGGCCATCAATTGCGCGGCGATGCCGGAAGCGCTGCTCGAGTCAGAGATGTTTGGACACATGAAGGGCGCCTTCACCGGTGCCTCGGCGAACAAGGATGGCTTGTTCGAAACCGCCAGTGGCGGCACGCTTTTCCTCGACGAAATCTCCGCTATGCCAATCTCTTTGCAGGGCAAGTTGCTGAGGGTGCTGCAGGAAAAGGAAATCCGGCGCGTAGGCGGAAACGTCAACATTCCAATTGATGTGCGCATTCTGGCGGCGACCAATACCAGTCTTGAACGGATGATTCAGGAGGGCAAGTTCCGGGAGGATCTGTTCTACCGGCTGAGCGTGATCCCGATCGAAATCAAGCCGCTGCGCGAACGCCCTGAAGATATACTCCCGCTGGTCTATCATTTCATCCGCCATGAACTTGGTGAGGGCCACGAACTTCCCAAGTTGACTCCCGAAGCGCGCAATGTGCTGGAACGTTATGCATGGCCGGGCAATGTTCGCGAGCTGGAAAACGCCATCAAGCATGCTTTGACGTTTACGCAGGACGGGCGCATTACCCCGGAAGTACTGCCACCGCGCATTCTGGCAGGGGTGCAGTCCGTGGCTGCGCAACCAGCATCCGCCTCCCCGGGCTCCATGGCCGATGCCACACGTGGCCAGTCGCTAAAACTTTTCCTGCGCGAAAAAGAACGGGAACTTCTGCAAAACGTGCTTGCGACCAACAACGGCGACAAGGAAAAGGCCGCCAAAGCTCTGGATATCAGCCTCGCTACCCTGTACCGGAAATTGCCTGGCGGGAGCTGAGCGCAGGTCCGCATTCGTAGCCGCTGCGGTAACGCCCCAATGTGCGGCTAAGGTTATGTTTCCCCGCCAGACAGGGTCACGTCTCGACAAGCGACAAATGAAAAGTGGCGGTGGACATGGAAAATTCGAACGATAAAACGAATTGTCGCTTGTCGAGACGTGACCCTAAACGCAACCCAACTCTTCGTCCGTCCGTGACGCGGTCACGGGGCAACGGATCAGCGAATGCGCGGATCGCATCGAGCTGATGATCACGCCGCCCCAGACGCGGCTGTTTCTTTTGAATAACTGGTAGAACGCTTGAAGGGGACTATGATGAGAACTGAATTCACGGGTATGATCGGGTTGACGCTGGGACTGAGCCTGCTTCTGTCAGCTGCGCAGGGGGCGGAAAGGAAGATCGTGCTGAAAGAACAATTGAACCAGAAGTGGACGCGCGAGCTGGTGGCCTATCCGCTCGAGGCACGCAAGGGTGAGTGTGCGCCCGGATCCGTAGTGCTTGCCGGCCCAAACGGACCGGTGCCTGTGCAACTGGGCGAGGTGGAACTCTGGCCCGGCACGAAGTCCGTCAAGTCGGCCGGGATGATGTTTGTGGTTGAAGGGGTGGAGCCTCTGGCGACAGTTTCCTACACGCTTTCGTTTGGCAAGGACGCCTCAGCGCCAGCCGGGCCGGCCTCCGACTTGAAGGTTTCTCCTGGAAAAGATCAGGTGGAAATTGCCACTGCGCGCTGTGCCGTACGCCTCCTCCTCGGGGAAAAGTCCTATGATCAGCCGGTTCCTCTCAAGGACCTTCCCGGCCCGTTGCTGGGGATGAGGCTGGATGGTGCCGGGGCCTGGGCCGGAGCCAGCTGTTTCACCGGCATGGCGTTGGCCAAGTCATGGACCGCGGTCCTGACCGATTCCGGACCGGTCTTTGCGCGGGTGCTTGCGACCTATACGCTGGCCGACAGCAACATTGTCACGCTAGCCGCCACCGTTATCGCGGGCGATAACACCGTGCGCTGGGATATGGCCGTAAAAAAGGATCGTCCTGAACTGGGAGTGGAATTTCGCCTGCCGCCGGTGCCTGGCGTCAAGCAGTCAGTGAGCTTGCAAGGATATGGGCAGTGGGCGCGCGCGGATCGTCCGGCCCCGCTGGCGCCTGGAGACCAGCCTTTCATCTGGCTCGGTCCGGACACGAGCATCGCCAGTGCTTTCCCGGAATGCGCCTGGGCCGTCAAACTCGCGACAGGGGGCGGGACGGAACTGCACGTGACCTCGCGTGATCCGGCAGCCTGGGCGGATGGGGTCGCCCCACTGACCTATGGCGGGTTCAAGACCTGGAATCTGGATATGGTTCAGCCGGCCTGGGAGAATTGGAAACGCAAACGGATCCCGATGACCTACGCGGCCGATGGCACGGTGACGCTCAAAGCCTCGCTCGCCAAGGGTGAGCGGTGCTGGTCGGTTGGCAGCGGCGCCCCGCTCGTGGGTGACAAGCTGGATCGCGTCAAGGAGATGGTTCTCGACTGGCCGGCGGATCCCAGGCAGCCCCATCCGCGCCTCTTCGTCAACCAAGCCGATATCGACGACTCCTGGACGCGCGCCGGTTCGGATGCCGACCTCATGAAATCCATTTCTTTCAACAACGACGCCGCCGGCATCGTCCGATTTCTCAGGAAACCGGCGGCTACGCGCACTCCGGCCGAATCGGATGCCGCACTCAAGGCTGTCCGCAATTTTCTTAACCTGCAAGGCCGGTTCGATGTCATGCGAAGTGCCATCCGCACGGTTTCCATGTATGACGCCGCTGTCGACTCCGGCTTGTTGTCTCCTGCTGAACGCACGTTGTTCCGCGCCCAGATGGCCTATCTGGCCTACCAGATGGCCGATCCCCAGACCTGGGACTGCGAGCGCGGGTATCTCTCGGGCAATCCCAACATGAGTTGCTCCTACATCCTTTCGTTGGGCGTAATCGCCGCCGCGCTGAGCGATCATCCGATGGCCAAGACCTGGAACGAAATGGCATCCCAATGGCAGGACAAGTGGCTGACCGATGAGGTCGGCCCCAACGGCGAATGGATTCCCGAGGGGGGCCATTATGGCTATGTCTCGTTGGAACCCCTCGTCAGCTATGCCATCGCGGCCCAGCGCGCCGGATTCCGCGACTTCACCAATGATCCACGGCTCAAGAAGTTGCTGCTGTTTTTCGCCAAGGACCAGACGCCGATCGATCCCCAACGCGGCCATTTGCGGGCCAGCGCGGCCTGGGGCCGGGGAATCAGCGGCGACAAGAATCCCGTCTTTGGAGTGGCGGCCCGGATGACCGCCAAGTCGGATCCCGCTTTTTCCCAAACCATGCAATGGACCTGGGCCGAGCTGGGCTATCCCGTTTTCATGGATGACGGCCGGCTTGGTGGTTTTGAGCCCTACTACGAGGACCACCGGCTTCCCGCCAAGGCCCCGGCCTGGTCATCCGACCTGTTTCCAAATCTCGGTGTGTTCATCCGCGCCGCCTTCAACACCCCCTCCGAGAGCTTCCTCGTTTTCCTTTCCCACACGGACTCGCATCGGAACCTCGACATCTGGACGCCGGGCATTGGCGGGTTTTCGCAGTGGTTCGGCCGCGGCAAGCCTTTGAGCACCTGCTTCAACAATGGCGCCGGCTACAATGCCCGGCACGAGCTGCTCCGCGATGGCGTACGCCTGGCCCGCAACTGGGGCGGTGCCAACGACCCCAAGGGCCCCTTCGGCCACTATACCCGGACGGAGCCTCAGGCCACCGCCCTCCAGGCCCGCGTGGACTATGTCCGGTCGTCCTTTGTCAATACCACGGTGGATGATCGCGACTGGTTCCCCGCCATCGTGCCGCCGGCCTATCCACGCGTCACGCCCGCCTCGGGTACGAACCTTGTGTGGACCAGGCAGGTTCTGTTCCTCAAGGATCCCGAGCCGGCCGGCCCCGCCTGCCTGGTTTTGCGCGATACCACGCAGGGCGGCCAACCCACGGCCTGGCAGTTCTGGACGCTCTCCGAAAAGATTGGAGCTCCGGAGCAAGTCAAAGACCTGAACGCTTTCCTCGCCGACAAGCCCGGCGAGAAGCTGCTGCCCGCCCGCGAGTTGCCCGCCGGCGACCGGTATACGGCCGTCGGGCAGTTCGACATGGACGTCGAGTATTTCGTCGCCAGTCCGGCCAATACCCCGCGCCACACGTTGCGCTACGGAGGGAACGACAACAGCCGGGTGCCCGAATACCAGGATTTGCTCCATCTGCAGCAGCCCGGCGACGGCTCCTATTACGTGGCGATCTTCCCGCGCCCGCGCGGGGAGGCGGCCCCGACGTTCACCAAGCTCGCGAACGGCGCGATCTTGAAAATCGCCGGCGGTTTCGGAACCGACTATGCCTTCCTTGCGCTGACGGAAGCGGCGGTCGCTGCGGACGGCGTGAGTTTCAAGGGGACGGCGGGCGCGGTGCAGCAGCGGCCGGCGGCCACGACCCTTACGCTCGGTGCAGCTGGAGAAGTGGCCTGCAAGGAATTCCGCTTGGCCGGGCCCGGCGCCGCAGCGCTGAACATCGCAGCCGACAGGCTGGAACTGTCCCTGCCCGCGGACTCCGCAGGCGGCGAGTTCAGCCTGTTCGTTCCCGGCGACTGGAAGCTCAAGGATGCGCCCAGGGGCGTCAATCTCAGTCCCCGCACGGGCGCTGGCGCCGTGGTCCTGAGCGTGCCAAAAGGCATTTCAGGCAGCGTTGTCCTCGCCAGGGGGAAGTGAGGCCTGAATGAGCCGGGCGGCAGGGGAAGCTGTTCCCGAAGCTCTTACTAACCTTCCCATAATAGTCCAGACATGGACCTGCCACCGGTTCACACCGGCG
>JBAXJV010000066.1:0-11130 GCA_037137675.1 bacterium
GGTATGATAATCATGGGTCGCCTTTTCAGGGGTGCCGGTGTTCAGTGTCCGGTTTTCGGGATTTCCGGACACCGAACACCGGACACAGTCACTTTCCAGCTTCCGGGTTCGGCTCCCTGCCGCCCGCTGCCTTCCGTTTAGCTTCGATGTAGTGCAGCACTGGCTTTGGCACAAACCTCATCATTTCGGCTCCGGCATCCATCACTTCCCTGACTGTGCTTGAGCTTATGTAGCTGTATTGTTCCTGCGGCATTAAAAAAAGAGTTTCGATGTCCGGAGCCAGGGCGCGGTTGGTGAGTGCCATTTGAAACTCGTACTCGAAATCGGAAAAGGCGCGCAACCCCCGCACGATTACGTGAGCATTGAGGGAATGCACGTAGTCCACCAGCAACCCGTCAAACTTTTTCACCACCACGTTCGGGATGTCGCGCAACGTCTCCTGCGTCATCTGCATCCGCTCTTCCAGCGTGAACATTGTACGCTTGCGCGAATGTGACACGACGGCCACGGTCAGACGGTCGAAAATCAACGCCGCCCGCCGTACCAGATCTTCGTGGCCAAGTGTAAATGGATCAAAAGTGCCCGGGTAAATGGCTGCGTGGCGGCAATGGCGCTTAATGTCTGGCATGGCAAAATTCCTGTGGCGTCGTTTTTTTTGCGGCTTGAGCTTCTGGTTTAAAAGCTTCCGGCCTGTCAGCCCTGCCGATTCAGCTGCGGGCCGCATTATACGCCTCCACGGCAACATACGAAAAGCAGAATATGCGGCGATCTTTAAACTTGACAGACAGGGTGGCTCAAAAGTATGCTGCGAACCTTCTGGAAGTCTTGGACGTTCGTTTTTCATGTCGGTTGTTTGATTGGATTCGACGCCTGATTCCGTTAAAGGGTTCCTGCTGGCCTTGTCAGATCCGGGAACGAATTCAGAACGTTCCTGTCCACATGTCCGGCGGGGGCTCGATTGGTAACTTGCCGGACTAAGGACCTGTATGCAGCCCTCATCGCACCCCGTATTGCCATCACACGCCGTCCCGGCGCCCACTCATTCCCCAACTGACCGGAGGGCGCAAGCCCCTTCGCCTGCCGTGGTTTCGCATGTCGCCGGACATCCGTTGTCCGCCCACCATGCCGTTCATGCGCGAACAGTTCCAGCACGCCAGGTTTCCCCGGTTGCTGCAAACCCGGCGCTGCACGGTGGTTTTCTGGAGTTGATGCCGGCGCTTCAGCGGGCGGTGGCCGAGGAGGGCTATACCAAGCCTACGCCAATTCAGACGCAGGCAATTCCGCCCTTGCTGGCTGGACGTGATCTCTTAGGGTGCGCGCAAACCGGCACGGGCAAGACGGCGGCTTTCGCGCTGCCGATGCTGCAACATCTGGCGCAGCAGCCGGGCGGAGTGACGCGCAGCCGTCCGCGGGCTTTGATCATGGCGCCAACCCGCGAACTTGCGGCGCAAATCGGGGACAGCCTGCGCGCCTACGGAAAGTATTTGAGGCTTACGCACACGGTGATCTTTGGCGGCGTCGGACAGGGCCCGCAGGTGAGCGCCCTGCGGCACGGCGTGGATATTGTCATCGCCACCCCGGGGCGGTTGTTGGACCTGATGCATCAACGCTGCGTGCGTCTGGACGGGGTCGAGATTTTTGTTCTGGACGAAGCTGACCGCATGCTTGACATGGGGTTCATTCATGACGTGCGCAAGGTGATCGCGGCTCTGCCAGCGCATCGGCAGTCGCTTTTTTTCTCGGCGACGCTGACGTCCGAGGTGGTTACGCTGTCGCGCAGCATGGTGCGTGATCCGGTACATGTCACGATCACGCCCGATCAACCTGCCGTCGAGCGCATCCAGCAGAAAGTCATGTTTGTGGAGAAGGGCGATAAGGACGCGCTGCTGTCAGTGCTGTTGCGCGACCCCAAAATCAAGCGGGTGCTGGTGTTTACGCAGATGAAGCACATGGCCAATCGCGTGGTTGAGAAGCTGGCGGCGGCCGGCATTGCGGCGGAGGCCATCCATGGGAATAAGAGCCAGAGCGCGCGGACGCAGGCTCTGGCCGGGTTTAAGGCCGGTCGCGTGCGGGTGCTTGTTGCTACCGACCTTGCGGCGCGCGGAATTGACGTGGATGACATCACGCACGTAATCAATTACGACCTGCCGCTTGAGCCCGAGACCTACGTTCATCGGATCGGGCGCACGGCGCGGGCGGGAGCGGAAGGGGATGCTGTGGCTTTTTGCTGTGCCCACGACCGGGAAATGTTGCGCACCATTGAGCGTTTAATCCGGCAAACAGTGCCGGTGGACACAGCGCACGATTACCACTCGGAAATGGCCCGTCTTGCGACCGGCTCTGCAGCCCGACCGCCGCCCAAAGGCCGCGGCGGTGGCGGTGGCGGGCGCGGCGGCGGTGGAGGCGGCGGCGGACGGGGCCGTCCGTCCGGGCCGGGTGGCACGCGTAGCTTCGGCGGCGGTGGCCGTTTCCGACGCTAGGAGCAATGCTGCCGGAAAAAACCAGATGGTGTATGCTGATCCCATGAGTGCGACTTCAACGCTTATCGGCCCCGCGCTACCCGATTATCATACCCACTCACGGCTTTGCCATCACGCCGAGGGAACGCTCGCGGAATATCGTGCGGTGGCCGCACGGCGCGGCTTGCCGGCGCTGGCGGTCACTGACCATACGCCCAATCCTGTTGGCTACGATTCTGAAAACCGCATGGGCTTGTCGGATTACCCGTGCTATCAGGAAATGCTGCGGCAGCTTCAGGACGGGCATGCGCCAGAAGTTCTTTGCGGCATCGAAGCTGATTATCACGAGGGGTGTGAGGCGTATCTGCCAGCCTGGTTGAGCCAGCAGCCGTTTGATGTTGTGCTTGGTTCTGTGCACCACATTCACGACTGGGGCTTTGATAATCCGGAGCGGCGTGGCGACTGGGCGCGCGTGGATGTGCAGGTGGTTTGGCGGGAATATTTCGCGTTGGTGACGCGCATGGCCGCCACCGGATGGTTCAATATTGTAGGCCATCTCGATCTGCCCAAGAAATTCGGTCATCGTCTGCGCGACGATCTGCTGCGGGAAATCGCAGCCCCTGCGCTGGATGCCGTAGCACGTGCCGGCATGGCGATCGAGATTAACACCTCCGGTCTGCGTAAACCCGTGGCGGAAATGTATCCCTCGCCACTGCTGCTTGGCATGGCTTACGAGCGCGGGATCGCGATCAGTTTTGGATCCGATGCTCATCGTCCTGAGGATGTGGGCGCCGATTTCGGTAAGGCCCTCGCTTTGGCCCGCGCTGCCGGTTACGCCGAACACGCCACCTACCGTGCCCGTCGCTGCACGCGGATGCCGCTGCCTGCCGCCATTTAGCGCGCGTGACCAGCTGTTTTCCGTAGCCACAGCAAGGCCGGCAAGGCGATCAGGCACAGGCCTGTGCAGACCATGAAAATCAGGCGGTAGGCTGTTGCGGGATAAATCCAGGCGCCGGGTGTCCGTACTGCATCGCTCTGGTAAAAATCCAAAATCAGTCCGGATCCATTCGCTAGCAGCGAGATAATCACATATAGCGTCCCGTTCATAAGCCCGATGGCCGTGCCTAGAGCTTTCGGCGCGCAGGTCATGGACACGACTGTTGTATATATGGGTCCGACAAAGCTGGCGGTCGCCAGCCCCAGATAGCACAATTTAACCAGCGTCAGGGAGTGCAGCCCGGGACTTAACGCAATCGTCATTCCGGTGCAGGAAAGTGTGACAAACAGCCATCCTGTCAGGAGTAACGGGCGGTATTTTTGCCGGAAAAATCTTAAAATAAACCCGGCCAGCAAGGTCACCACCATGGAAACCAGCAGCATGACAAACATGAATCCGGATGATTCTTCGCTGCGCAGTCCGAAACAGTCGCCGAGCAGTTTTTTGCCGATCGTAGCCTGCGCGACAAAATAAATTGCAAAGGTGATGGAGCCGGCGAGCGTTAATTTCCATAGCTCCCGCAGGCGGACGACTTGTTTGATCAGATGTTTTACCACCGGGGTTGCGGGCTGGGGCTCCAGCAGTTTGCGGTGCCGCAGGATCCAGCCCAGGCCGCAGGTCAATCCTGCAGTAATCACCCCGGCCAGAAGCAGCGATTTCCGCCACCCCAAAGCATGGGTTAATGCGGCCAGCGGGTAAGTGGCGGCAAGTCCGCCGGAAAAGCCGAGAAATTGAGCGATGCTTAAGATGATGGCAAAATAACGCGGCGCGAAGAAGTGATCAATAGCCTTTGCCATGCAGATAAATAGCAGGCTGCTTCCAAAGCCAATCAGGGCGCGTGCTGCATAAAGTAAAGGGATTGCGTGGCAGAGGGGAAATAGAATCGAGCCTAGCGCCATGGCTATGCTTCCAGCCAGAAAGACGCGCGCGAATCCGTAACGGTCTGAAATAATTCCCACGAAAAATTGCATTCCACCGTAAATATACAAATACGTGGCGCCCAGTAAAGCCACGCCGCTGGCCGTCAACCCAAGGTCTATTTGCAGTTCATCAAAAATCATTCCGGGCACGCCGATGCGCTGGAAGTAGGAGAAAAAGTATAGCGATACGATGCTGAGAATGACGGGTATGGCGGCATGATGCCGGAGCAGGAAGTCGTGCAGGCGGGGCAGGGCGCGCGGGTTTTTATTAAATGGAAGCAGCATTTTCGACAGTGACGGCGATGCTTATGGCCATGCCAGGTGCGGATTATATCTGCAAGCCTGATCAAAGGCAACCCGGGCGCGTTAGCCGGGGTGTAAGGTCAGCCCGGCAGAATTGACGCAGGGCGTTATTCGCCTTCCACCAGCAGAGCTGGCGCTGTATACTCGCGTACATGCAGTCTACCACCAAGGGGTTGCGTCTCCATATTGGCCTCTTTGGGCGGCGCAATGTCGGGAAGTCGGCGCTGCTTAATGCTTTTACCCGTCAGGAGGTTTCGATTGTTTCGGAGACCGCTGGCACAACCACCGATCCGGTCGAGAAGGCCATGGAGCTCCGGCCGCTCGGGCCGGTGCTTTTTGTGGATACGGCAGGGGTGGATGATTCCGGCGCGCTCGGCGCGCTGCGTGTGCAGAAGACCATGCAGGTGGTGGACCGCACCGACTTTGCCATTCTCGCAACGGATGACTGGCAGGATTACGAACACCGGCTGTTGCAAATGTTTCAAAAAAAGCGCCTGCCGGTGCTGGTGGTGGCCACCAAGAGCGACCTGCGCGCGCCGGATGCCGCCTCCAAGCTGGAATCAGACGCCCTCGCGGATGGCGCTGCCAGCGTGGTGCCTTGCAGCGCCGTGACGGGCGCCGGAATGGACGCCCTGCGCCAGGCGGTGATCACGTCGGCGCCGGAGCCCTTTCTCGAAGCCCCGGCGCTGATTGGCGATCTGGTCCGCGCCGGCGATTTGGTGGTGTTGGTTGTGCCTGTAGATATTGAAGCGCCTAAGGGGCGGCTGATCCTGCCGCAGGTGCAGACACTGCGTGAGCTGCTCGACGTTAACGCCTATGCCATGGTGGTCAAGGAACATGAACTTGGCGATGCGTTGGCGCGCCTCCGCCAGCCGCCGGCGCTGGTGGTAACCGATAGTCAGGCGTTTCGCAAGGTGTCATCGCTGGTGCCGGCCGGTGTGCCGCTGACCTCATTTTCGATTCTTTATGCGCGCTTTAAGGGCGATCTGGCGACGCTCGTGCGCGGCGCACGGGCAATTGACCGCTTATGCCCGGGAGACCGCGTGCTGATTGCCGAGGCTTGTACCCACCACCCGTCGGGAGATGACATCGGCCGCGTAAAAATCCCGCACTGGCTGGAACAGGCCGCTGGCGGTAAACTCAAAATTGAGATTGCCCCCGGCAGTGCGGACCCGCCGGATCTGGAATCCTATCGCCTGATTGTCCACTGCGGTGCCTGCGTATGGAATCGCCGGCAGATGTTGTCGCGACTCGAACGTGCCCGTACCGCAGGGGTGGAGATTACCAATTATGGTTTGGCCATCGCGCACTGCCTGGGTATTCTCGACCGTGCGCTGGCGGTCTTCCCTGACGCCAGCAATATTTATGATGCGACGGTGACAAAGACGGCAGGTTTGTGATAAGCCAAGAACCCAGAGCGAGCATGTGAAGTGGAGGTGTCGGCATGAAACCGGACGAAGCGATTCAGATTTTTCGAGAAACCAACGCCCTGTTGATGGGCCATTTTGAACTGCGCTCGGGACTGCATAGCGACCAGTATTTCCAGTGCGCTCTGGTGTTGCGGTATCCGCGCATTGCGGAACGGCTCTGCGCGGCACTGGTCGAGCGCATGCGCGCCGGATTGGGGTCGGAGCTGGACCATGTGGACGGCGTGATTGCGCCGGCCATGGGCGGCATTATTGTTGGCCATGAGATCGCGCGGCAGTTCGGCGTGCAGTCGCTTTTCGCCGAGAAGCAGGATGGCTGTCTGGTGCTGCGCCGTGGTTTTCAGATCAATCCCGGCCAGCGGTTCATTGTGGCCGAGGACGTGATTACTCGCGGAGGGCGGGTGCAGGAAACGATTGACATCGTCACCGCGCGCGGCGGGAAGGTGATTTGTGTAAGCGTGCTGGTGGACCGCAGCGGCGGCAAGGCGCGTTTTGACGCCACGGCTTTCAGTCTGCTGGAAATGGAGCCGGTAACTTACGACCCCATACGCTGTCCGCTGTGCGAACGCGGAGTGCCTGTAAATCATCCTGGCTCCTGACCAAGCCAGCGCCTGTGTCCATGACCGAGCACTCCCAGAGCATTGATGCGCCGGCTGCAGGGCGGCGTGTTTTGATGGGGATTCCAGCACGCGCAACATTCACGACGGCATTTCGCGCATTTACTCCGGTGCCGGTACGCGGGCTGGTCTACGTGGCGCTTGCGTTTGCGCTGTTGCTGTCGCTGGCCAACGTCTGGCTGGGTGATTTGAATCAGGACGAGGGCTGGTATCTTTACGCGGCACGCTGCGTTTCGGAAGGCGCGCTGCCTTACCACGATTTTGCCTTCACACAGGGCCCTGTGATGCCTTTGATCTATGGTGCTTTCGTAGCGCCGCTGGTTAATCTCGGCGGTGTGGTGGCGGGGCGCGCGGCAACTGCCCTGCTGGGACTGCTGGCGGCGGCGCTGGCGGCGGCGCTGGCGGCGCGGCTCGCGCCGCGCGGACTCGGCGGCGCGGCGGGCGTGGCGGCCTTCGCGCTGGTGGCCGTAAATGCCTACCAGAGCTATTTTTTTGCCGTGGTAAAAACCTACGCGCTGGGCGCGGTCTGGCTGCTGGCGGGATTTGTCCTGCTAAGCGCTGCCCGCGGCCAGCGCCGGCGGTTGTACTGGATGGCGGCGGGGATGGCGCTGGCGCTGGCAGCGGGCACGCGGCTGTCGGCCGGGATCGTGCTGCCGGTGGTTGCTCTGGCGCTCTGGTTCGACCGGCGTCGTCAGCCAGGCGGCTGGTTCTGGTTTGGCGCGTCGGCGGCGTTGATGTTGTCCATCGAATTCATACCCTTCTTGTTGCTCTCCCCCGAGGGGCTGCGCTTCGGATTGCTCGATTATCACGCCGGGCGCCGGGCCGGTTCGCTGTTGGCCGCCTGCATGTACAAAGCGGGCTTTATTTCGCGCGTAGCGCAGGCTTATCTGCCGGCGCTCGGGTTGGCGCTGGTCGCGGCGGGAGTGTGGTGGGCGCGCCGGCCCGGGCGTTCTGGTCGCGGTGGAACGAACGCGGCGGTGATGGCGGAAGCGCCGCTGCCATGGCTGCTGGGTGTGGCCGCGGTGGCCTTCGCGGCCGTGACGCTGGTGCATCTTGCGGCGCCTTTTCCTTACGATGACTACGAGGTGATGGTTTATCCTCTTGGCGTGGCAGCGCTGGTGGGCGCGGCGGTGCGCATGCTGCCGGCCGGCCGGCCGGCCTATGCGGCGGCTGCGGTGCTGCTGGCCGCCTGCGTGGTTTCGGCGGGAGCCTCGCCGATCAATCAGGATTGGTTCAGTAGCGGCCGCGATCGTATTTGGTGGCGACTTAAGGATCGCCCAGCTCTGTCGGTATTACGCGATACTGCGCGCCAGGTGCAAAAGCTGACGCCGCCGGGGAGCTGGCTGTTGACACAGGACACTTATTTGGCGGTGGAAGCTAACCGCCCGGTGCCGCCCGGCATGGAGTTGGGCCCGTTCTGTTACTACCCCGAATGGACCACGGAACGGGCGCAAGCCTGCCGGGTACTCAATCGGGCGATGTTTGAGGACCTGCTCGCGACCGCGCCTGCGCCGATGGCGGCTTTCAGTGGTTATGGTTTAAGCATTGCCTCGCCTGGCGTAACGGAACTGCCGCCGTCCGAGCAGGCGCAACTGCAGGCTCTGGTGGAATGCCGCTACGCCCCTGCAGGTCAGGTTGCACACTTCGGTCAAGCCCACACCCGCCTTGACCTCTACCGCCTGCGAGCAACGCAACACAGCGGTCTTGACCAACGCCCGACACTTCGCTAGGCTGTCTTGCTTACGTAGACGCCCTTTCATGGCCAGATAGCTCAGTTGGTAGAGCAGCGGACTGAAAATCCGCGTGTCGGCGGTTCAAGTCCGTCTCTGGCCACCATCCTTTTCCTCAATAAATCACGTTTTTTTCTGACGTAAACGCTGCTTTTCAAGCTGGCGTGTGTCTTGTCCTGTCTGAACCAGCATGCTCGTTTTCTATCTGTGGTCGGCATAGTTAAGCCACAGTAAGCCACAGAAAAGACTACAATTGTACCTTGCGCGCATTCGCGGGCACCTACGGAGGCGGGGGGGCGTCAACACAAATAGGGTTCCCGCCGTAGTAATTTTGTCGGCATGGAATACCCGGCTTGCCACCTGTACGGCGTACGGTTTGTACGGTTGCCGTACGGCTATGGCGTACGCCCGACGCCGGACCCGATACCCGCTTTCGTATGGGTCCCCCCCGCCCTCCGCCCCTCCGACATCTGGTTTCCCGCCCACGACGCCAAATTCCTGCCATAAAATGCACCCCGCATTCGTTTACATCCATGTGGAGAGCGTCTTCCCTGCGTTGCTGACCGGATCAAACGGGTTCAATGATGACCCGTTTGCCTTGCGCGCGGAGTTTCTCGGCGAGGAGCGGAACGATGGTGGCGCGGGGAAGCACCCCGCGTTGCTTGAAGCTAATGTGGAGGGTGGCCGGGTTGAGGCTGCCACCCATAATGAAATGCACCCGGTCTGCATCGCGCATGAAATGGAAGAACTGGGTCACGCCGCTCTCTTCGTCAAAGGTATCCGGATCAACATCGAGAATATTGTAAACCTGATTCAGCGTTAAAGCCCCTTCGGTGAGCAAATCGATGCCCTCCAGAGTGTGGCTGGGCGGGGCAATGAGACTCTCGGCGGATTTGTCGAGCACCATGGGTTTGCCGAGGAAATCCGAGACGATCCGGGCCGTGGTCCCGCCGCAAATGGCTTTTTTGCCCGTGGTATCCAGAAAGCGTTTTACCACTTCGCGATCCTGTTTCGGGTTACTGGGCGGACCGGTGAAGATGGTCAGGGTTCGGCTGGTCCGGCATCGGGCCAGCAGAACGCTCATGTCATCCGTCACGTCGCCATCACCAAGTCGAGTCGCTTCCTCGATGATGCTGCCCGGCAGCTCCTCCATCCGGACCCTGGTGTTCTGGTGCTGGTTCATGAAGCGGGCCACGCCGTCAACGCCCCAGGCCTGATGAAACCGGGTGCCGATGCCCGCCTGGGTGATGCCGTCACTGACCAGCAGAATGCCATCGCCAGGTTGGAGCAGGCAGCGGGATTCCAGCAAGAGGGCTTTGCCAAACGTCAAAGACCGCGTGGGCAGCACTGTGGTATTTCGGCTGGCGAGGAGAAGCGGAGTTGGAATCTCGTAGGACAGGGCGGTCATGCTGCCATCATTCTGGATCCGGGCGGCCGTGAACGCGCAGTAGGTGGCCGCCTCCTGCTTGGCCTGTTCCATGGTGGCGGCAACCTCGGCGACGGCGCGACGCAGGGAAAACCCATCTTGAATTAAGGTGCGCAGGCGGGCCGCGCAAAGCGTGGCGACAATATTGGCGCGAATACCGGAGCCAATGCCGTCGCACAGGATCAGCACAGTGGCATGCTCGTCCCGGTCGCACACCAACACATCGCCGCAGACCTCTTTGGCGCGTTTGGCGGTCTGCGCGGTCAAGGTTTCAATGTGTAGGGTAGCTTTGGCCATGATTTAATCCAATCCTGTCCGGGCCATGATTGGGAGAAGAAAAGAATTTTGAACAGAAGCATGCGAAGACCGCGAAGGAGGAACGGATTGCGCTTTCGGCGAGCATGCCTGTAAATCATTAAAGCTATTGCGGCGTATGCGCCGCAATAGCCTTTGCGATCTTTGCGTGCTTCTGTTCAATATCTTCATTTCTTTTGCGGTTCGTTTTGGGCAATCCGGCGCAAGTTTTCCACGAGTTTCTCGCCATGGGCCGTGCTCTCGCCGAGGAACTTGGCAATATTCTGGGCCATGGTGATCTGGTGATGCAGGAGATCCTGGGCTTGCCGCACCGTCTGGGCACGCATTTCGTTGAGCTTGTGCTGGCTCTCCCGGCTGTGGGTGATGTTGATGAAGATACCCACATACTGGCGGTCCTCCGGCAACGAGTAGATGATCTGGTGGCATGTAAGCGCATACTTATCATGGATCACCACGGTCTCCAGCTTGTCCTCACGGCCGGTGGCCACCTGTTCGAACGGCTCGGGATCCATGAGGTAGGAGATGGGCTTGCCGCATACGGCATCCGAACACATGAAGAACTTTCGGAAGGCCGGATTCATGTTAAGGATGGTCAGGTGCTCATCGACAATGACAATCCCGTTGGGGCTGGTTTCGATGATCCGGTCACGGCGTTGTTCAGCCAGACGCCGCATGTAGGGGATGCACATCTCCACCTCGGCCATGCCGCGCATTACCGCGATGGCTTTGTCCCGGCAGGTTATGTACCCGCAGGCACCGCAATTAAGCTCCTCTTCGGGACTGGTCTTGCCGGTAAGATTGAGTATCCGACGTATCTCGGTTTCCGGCACCTCGTCCACCCAGCGTGCATCAGGAGTGAACTGCGTGGCGAGTTGGGCATCCGTCATATCGGGCCGCGGGCCATTGGCCGGGTGGCTGGCGGCGTAATCGACAAGC
>JBAXJV010000067.1:0-11102 GCA_037137675.1 bacterium
ACAGCCTACAGCCTAAACCGCTACAGCCTTGGCGTCCCTGTGGGACGCCAGTGATAACAAATAGCTAAATGAATACCGTTTACACGCAACATACGATGGGACGAACCCGGGCCCGAGGATGGGCCTGCTGGTTAATTGCCGCTTGGATCGGGATGGGAAGTGCGGTTCTATGGGCCGCGCAGGGAGCCGTCGTTTCCATCGAAGGGGCTCCGCAGGGCGGAAACCTCCTGCAAAACGCCAATTTCCAAGGGGATTGGCTTTGCCTTTTGCCGGAAAGTCACACGTTGGCCTGGTGTTACGTCCCCGATTATTTCAATCGACGCGATTACAATCCCGATGCCTGGTGGTGCAAGGGAAACTGGAGTTGGAATAACGCTGATGCCTTGCCGGGCGAACGTCGCCTGATGTTGCAGGGGTTGAATACGCTCATTTATCAATCGGTCAACTGGGTGGGAATTTATGACGACACCAAACTGCCGCCCAATGCGCAGATTGCCGATGACGGGGGTTTCCCCGTAGCCCAGACGATCAGTAGCGATCGGCCCTTGAGTGTGGTTCGGGACCTGACCCTAAGGGTTCGATTCCGTGGTGATAGCGTTCCCTCAGGCGCCGGCACGATGGAACTGCGGCTGTTCAGTACGTCTTCGACCGTCAGTGTCTCGGCTCCCTGGCCGACGGGGACCTATGACTGGCGGTGGATGACATTGACTCTGCCGGCGGCCACTTGGAAAGCCGGCACGTCGCCCATTAACGGGGGGACCGCTTGGCCATTGCCGATGTTCGCTTCCACCCGGTTCAGTTATAACAATGCCGCCGGTTCGATCGAACTCGGCCAGGCCGAACTCGCCGATCCGGGGCCGGTGTCGCCCAACCTGTTGTCGAATGGCGGGTTTGAAGCGGTGGATGCCACGAATTATCCCGTGGGCTGGAGCGCGCCGCTGAAATTTTTGCGGTTTCCGCTGAAGCTGTTCTATCTTTTCCAGACCTGGCACAGCGCCCTCTGCGACAATCGGGGCCCCGTGACAACCGATGCCCTGGTGGCCCATTCCGGTGCGCGCAGTCTAAAAATGGTCATGCCTTCCGGCGATGAAAAGCGGGTGCTTTCAGATGCCATCACGCTCAACCAGACGACCAACCGTCTGATTGAGGTTTGGGCCTGGATCAAAACGGATCGACTGGCCATGTTGCATGTTGGGGCGTTGGATCAGGATGGCGTCGAGGTGCCGGGCTATTATGTGATTCAGAAGGCGAGCGTGTCCGCGGCCCCCCCCTATACCAGTCCGTATCAATTCTCGATCCTGGCGGATGGGGAATGGTGTTTGTTGCGGCAGGTTTTTCGGCCCCGCACGGCGCTGACAAGTATGCGTCTGCAGCTTTGTGCCCGTGGGGCCTACGGTTACACCCTGGAAGATACTGGCGGTCAGCCGCAGAACAACATCTCGGGGACGATCTGGTGGGATGACATTCGTGTGTATGAGCCGGAAAGCACGATGGATGAACTGGCCGCGCGCGGGGTGGGGCCTGGGACCAACCGGTTTGTTTTGCCCGGCGTTCAGGTGGCTGGCCTGGATTTGGGCGAACGGCTGTTGGGTCGCAATCGGTTGCAGGCCACCGTGGCCAATCCAGGTGCGGAACAACCGTTCAAATTGCGCTGGAGTTTTGTTTCGCCGACCGGGAAAGCCGCGACCTATGAAAGCGCCCTGCAAACCGTGCCGGCGGGCGGGCGGGTTCCGTTCACGTTGTTTTACGATCTGACCGACCCGCTGGAAAAAGCTTATACCGAGTACAAAGGCCGGTTGGAAGTGCTCAATTATGCCGGCTGGCTGGTGGCCTCCAACGAGTTGTGGTTTTCGACATGGGATACGCCGATCGACATTCAACTGGGTGCCCTTTTTGCGCCCCCGGAATATACCAACCAATATGTGCGGATGAACTTGGGGTTGTCCTCTTTGACCTTAACCAACCTGAATAAAATCCGGTTGGAAATCCGTCGGCGGGCGACCGGTGCGGTGACCCAGTCGGTTGAATTTGCGGCCACGCCCGCCACGCTGGCCGCCCAACGCGATCAGATACCCATCGAGGTCTATGACGATTGCCGGGGCCTGCTTCTGAAAAACATGAATATTGCCAACCTGCCCATTCAGCCATTCGATAATCCGCAACGGCAATGGATTCTGCGCGTGCTGGCTCTGGATGCGCAGGGCGGAATCCTGGCTCAGGCCGATTCCGATCCCTTCTGCCGGCTGGCGAATGAACCCCCGCAACCGGCCCTGACCAATATTGTAATCACGACCAATAACCTCCTCTTCGCCGACGGTCGCCCCTATATTCCTTGGGGCCGGATCTATCAAAATGTGCAGAACTATGATGGGCCGGCCGTAGGCACCAATGGGTTGCGTGATTTGCGCAACCTGCCCACCTGGAATCTTTATGGATGGCGGTTTGGAAATTATAATATGACCAGAAAAAAGCGCGATTTCAACGTCGCGCGCTATTACTGTAGCTCGCAAACTTCCAAAACCACCCTGAACGACAACTGGAATCTGGATAATATACAATGTGCCACCGCTTTTGCATTTGGTTATCCGGCCTACTCGACGAGCGCTATGTTTTCAAAGATGGGTGGGCAGGCCGCGGCTGACTCCTATCTGGCCTGGTGTAGTAATGCGCCCATGGTGGTGGCCATAGGGCCGGGTATCGAGGAGTGCTTTTCCGAGTTCGTGGTTCGAACCCCGGCGGAAATAGACGGACTCCGGCAGGTGGTGGAGTATATCCGCGGCCATACCGCGAAGCCGGTCATGGTCAGCCATGGCGGCTATTGGAACCGGCTCGAGTTTGAGAAGGTTCCCTTTTTCGATATCTTCGGGCCGGAGACCGAACCTTGGTACCCGGCCAACATTCATACCGACATCAAGCCATTCATCGAAGGGCAACGCAAAACCGTCTGGTTGCGTCCCCAGATGTACGAGAATGTGCCTTATGAGCGGTGGCGTTTCCATACCTTTGTGGAACTGATGCGCGGCTGCCGCGGTTGGGAAATGGCCCATGGTGTCGGGGATGTATCGCTGTTCCGAGGATTACACGGGGAACTGGATTACCTGGCGCAGGCGGCCTTTTCCGATGATCCCGGTCCTGCGATTGAAATCTATCCGCCGATGGAGCACTGGGTGCGCCGGGCCAACGGGAAAACAACGATCATCGCCGCCACCACTCGCGGGTTGACCATGGGCAAATACCGATGGACCGATGATCATCCCTCGCCGGTCGGCCGCAGTCGCGTCACCACCGGTCGCAGTGAGGCCCGCAACGATGACCTGAGTTACTGCATGGGATTGGAGACCCTCTTCTCCGGGCCGACGCTGCATGGGATCAACTACATGCCGGACTGCCGGGTCTGGCCAGCCGGCAGCAAGCTCGTCCAATGGCTCTACCTCGATCCGACAGCGCCACCCACCAATATGGTCTTTGTTGTCAAAGCCGATGGGCGCTGGCGTTACGGCGCCTGCTGGGGAACGATTGATCCCGACTTCTCCTCCACCCCGACTCGCGAAGAATGGTTCATTCGCATGCTGTATAAAAATGCCGCCGGATTCGCCATTGCCGGTGGCTGGGGCGCACTCCTCTATGAGGGCAACAAGGTCTATACCATGACCAACGGCGTGAATCTGGGCGACCTGCCCTCCGCCGGCAGTTGGCATAAAATCGAACTGCCGCTCAGCGATATCGGGATTACGACGCAAATGATCGATGGGGTGGCTTTCATTCATAACGAAGAAGGGCGCGTTTGGTGGAGCCACACCACGATCGAGGCTCCCGATGGCCAGACCTCGGTTTTGTTTGGTGATTCCGTCGAGCTCTCGCCGGACCGACTGGCAGGGACCCGGATTACGGTGGCAGGCTTGACCGAAGGAACGACCGTCCGGGTGGTATTTGAAGATCGGACTCTGATGGCCGAGGAGGGTTCTTTTGTAGATGATTTCCGGGGAAAAGATCTCTATGAACGGTTTGGTGGCGACTTTGGGCTGGGCTATGGTGCCGCGCCGGTGGCTTTGCATATCTATGAAATCGATGGATTATAAGCCGCGTTAAGGCGCGAAGGGCTGGAGTTGAAAATGAATTTGAAAATAACTATAGCGGGGTGGGTGGTGATCATGGCGCTGGCCGTCCGGACTCTTTCGGCGGCTTTGCCAGTGTCCGATTCCTTCGAATCCCCATCTTCAGGAAGTATGCCGGCGAGTTCCAACGGCTGGGGAGTGGCCGGTTACGGCCAGGGCTGGGTGACCAATAGTCCGGCCCAATCGAGCGCGTTAGTGGACTGGGCTGTTGAAAACGGGGTCGGGTATCCGATTCCCGATGCGACCCATATCCAGGTTTTGGCGTTCAATGGAACCGTTTCCAATCGCTTCGGGGAAACCGGGGAACAGAGTTGCTGGTTCGATTTCATGCTCGCCCCGCAGGCGTGGACCGGAGCCGTTCCGCCGGTCCTTTCCTCTTCGACTCTGTGTGCCTTTTATGTCACGCCCGAACGATCGCTCGCCCTGGCGCGGGCCTCTACACCCGGATTGCCATCCTCCAATCTCTGGACGATCCTGCCCGGTGTCGGGATTGCCACCGATGCCTGGTCCCGGATAACGGTTCAGTGGGTGGCTGGAGTGGATGCGGCCTTTTTTTCCGTACGGGTCAACGGCGGGGACCCTGTCAGCCATGTTTCGGCCTGGTCGGCCCCCGATGAAACCGCGCCCCTCACCGGGTCGTGGTTTCCCTGTCCGAATGCCGGACTGCGTCTGACGCCGGTTTCTTTCCAACTGAATGGGGGCGGATATTGTGACGACTGGCGGTTATCCAATGTTCGTCCGTCGTTCGATCCCGCACCGATTTCTACGGCTGTCATCACCCCGTTTTGTGATACGGCGTTGGGTTCCCTGTCTCCCGGCACCCCCTCCGAAGTGCCGGTGGGACAGGCGCCGCAATTTGAGGTCCAGGCCCTGCCACACCATCACATCACGGCCCTGTTCACCAATACGGTTCCAATCGCCCATGATTTTGCTGCGAATCCAACCGATCATTTCGTATTCGTTTGGGCTTCGGTGCCGGCGGGTTGGCATACGATCAAGGCGGATTTTGCGCCCGATCTAACCCTGCATAACACCTCCATTCCATGGTTGTTACAGTACTATCCTGAAGCCGATGATTTTGCCGATGCCGCTGTGAGCGACACGGATGGCGATGGTTTGCCGGCCTGGGCAGAATATATCGCCGGCACCGACCCCACCAATCCCGCATCCCTTTTTCTCGCGAGTGGAGTTCAACCGGCATTCGGGACCAATTACACCGAGTATGTCTACGATGCTGCGACTAATCCTCCGTCCTTCGAATGGACCACGCAAAGGTTTTATGCGGTTATCGGCTATAAGCTGCTCTGGCCGAGTACGTCAGGACGCCTGTACGATGTGGAGTATGCGACGAATCTTCTGCCGGGAAAATGGACTTACGTGAATGGGGCAACGAATCTGCTGAGCACCCCGCCCGTGAACACGATCACCAACACGCCGCCGTCCTTCACCACCCAGCCCATGTTCTACCGACTGCGTGTCCGACTCCCCTAATTAATTATATTGATAAGAAATCGCTTTTCTGGCCTTGCTGTCACGGTGCCGCAGAAACCAGACCGAACGACTGGGTGAGCGCTTTCACAGCTGGTATGACACTAAAGTGGAGTCGGAATGTCAAGCGCGAGCGTCTGCGGCGTACAGCGCGCGATTTGAGCGGCGAAGTTGTGAAGGTTGAAGGTTGGCGGATGCGTGATGGAACGGGCGGCGGGCGGGTTGCAGATTTCAATTGTCGAATGCCGAGACGTGACTCCGTTCACCCAATCGGGTTGATTGGAAAGCAATGGGAACGGTCTGCGGGATTGGCTGCAGGGATTGGCTTCATGTGAACATGGGGGAATGCGCGATGCGGGGTAAAGGTATTGTGAAGGGCTGACCCTGATCTTCGGCCGGAAGTGACGTCGCAACGGGCGAGAGATGCGCACTGCGACAACGCCGCCCCACCAACATTTCGGCTGGCTGTCCGCAGGCCGCGCCTGCTATAATCCATCTGAAAGTTAGTGAGCGCCCCCTCGACGAAGGGCTTAATGAAATCGACACACAGAGAGCAGGGACAATGAAACACATGCTCGCTCTGGCTATCGGACTGGTCGCACTAACAGCGCTAGCAACGGGCACAACGGTAAGCAGCGGCCCGCAGATCAGCGCTTTTACCAAGGCGGGGCAAAGCCTGACGTTATCATGGCAGGGGGACAGCAACAGCAACACAACGTTTGCCATCGATACGGCCAGCGATCTCATGCAGTCCAATGCCTTTGCGCCATACCGCACGCATGTGCCGGCGGGCGGCGTGATCACGACCTGCACGAACCCCCTCCCGCCGGACCCCGGGCTTTTTTACCGGGTGGTCGACGAGCAGGCTGCGCCGACCAATCCGCTGGGCCGCGTGGTGGTCTTCTCCGACCTGCACCTGAGTCCCTTCGCCTCGCATGCGATCGTGACGAATCTTGTGGCGTCGCCCGTGTCAGCGTGGGACGCGATCCTGGCGCGGGATACCAACGGGTATTGCTCCGTGGACGCCACCGGCATGTCGACGGCGAACCCGCTGCTGTGGCAATCCGCCCTGGCCAACGGGCAGGCCGCCTGTCCGTCGCCCGACGCCGTCCTGATCCTGGGGGATTTCGAATATTATCACTTCAAGGAATACTATCAGCTGATTACCGGGGATATGAGCGAACCGGGCCATCAGCAGTTCTTGACGAAGATGTATGGATATATTCTGATGAAAACGGCGGCGGCATTTCCGAATACGCCCATCTACCCCTGCCTGGGCAACAACGACACGTTCACCAACGATTTTGGGATCAGCGTGGGGGAGGATTTCCTGGCGGCGACGGCGCCCTTGTTTTACCAATACGGGCTGACCGGCCTGGTTTCCTACACGGATTTTACCGCCACGTACACCAACGGCGGCAATTATGCGGCGCCGTTCGGGCGGGGTACGATCGTGGCGCTGGAATCCATTTTCATGAGCCCCCGGTCGCCCTGCAATGATGTGCCCGGCAGCAATCAACTGGCCTATCTGTCAGGCCAGTTGGCTGCTTGCAAGGAGGGCGGGCGGGGCGTTTGGATCCTCAGCCACATTCCGTCCGGCGTGAGAGCCGAAGATACGTGGGACCACTGGAAGACGGGTGACGTCAACTACGTGGAAACCAACTGGCGCCCGGATTTCCAGGATCCGTTTAACAGCCTTGTCGCGATGTACCCAGACACGGTTGGCGGCATGTTGTGCGGCCATTATCACCTGCGCACCTGGCAGATCGCCAATGATCCCGCCACGTCGAACGCCACTGTCGCCATCCAGATCATGGGGGGGCTGCTCGACAACCACGGCGACAATCCCGCCTTCACCGTGCTGACCTACGAGCGCGCCACGCTGCGCATCCTGCGGGAGACCACCTACGCCCTGCCCAAGCCCCAGTATGCCGGCAAGACGGGTCCGGCAGTCTGGAATGTCCTGCTCAGCATGGATCGCGGCTATGGCCTGCCCGACCTGTCCGCCGCCAGCCTGCTGACCGCCTGGAGCAACATGGCCGCCGTCGGCTCGGCTGGTTACAATTTCTTCCTCTCCGAATATACCACCGGCCTGACGCCCTACACGCCGACCCCCACCAACTGGCCGCTCTACCGCGGCGAACTCCGGTGGATTAACGCGCAGCAGTTCAAGGCCAATGTTCCCGTACCGTGATTCCATCCGCTGTACGGTGAGCCAGCGGTTGATGAGGCTGCGGGTGACGCCGCGGTTCCCATGCAGCGCTCGCTTTCTGCTTGAATCCGGCGCGCCATCCGTGGAACATGGCCGCCAGCCATTTTACGGGAGGTAACCTCGGATGCATGCCGTTCTCGAACAGATTCAAAGGCTGAAAATCGTGCCAGTGGTGGCGCTGCAGAGCGCGGCGGATGCCGGCAGACGGCGGATGCGCTGGTCGCCGGCGGCCTGCCCTGCGCCGAAATCACCTTCCGCACGGCCGCCGCGGCCGATGCGATCAAGGCCATGGCCGCGCGCTAACGTTGGTCAAACGACTCCAAAAACACCGCGACAGCCTGCTCAATTTCCTCAATGTGCCCGGCGCCGAGTTCCATAACAATCGTGCCGAACGTCAACTCCAACCCATCGTCATCTTCCGCAAACTCTCCTTTGGCAATCGCACCGAAGCAGGCGCCTACCGCTTTGCGGCGATGGCTTCCGTGATCGAAACCGCCCGCCTTCAAAAGCACAACATCCAAGACTTCCTCCTCCGTATACGCCACGCACAAGCCAACGATTACGCCCCGCTCGCCGCCGAAATCCTCAATTCATCATGACGTCCCAGCTCCGTCGGTCGCACATTCCTTTCACAATCAGCCCCAGATCGCGCATCAAGGGAGCTTAACTGTTACCTATGGAAGGCGACACAGGAGCGACTTTTTCAGCGGAATCTATTGTGAAGGGCTGACCCTGATTCCCCTGAGGACTGACCCTGGTTCCCCTGAGGCCCAGAGGCCGGCCGATTGAGGGATGCTCGCCCACTGATGGGGCTCGAATTGGACTTCACGCCAGGAGGCTTCATTGTGTTTGTTCATGCCCGCAGCGTAGGGGCGGCAGGAAATGAAACCGAAAGACTACTTCCGCGAAAGAAGGTCCAATATCAACATTTTTCTGTTGAAAGCATCTTTTCTTTGCCTGTATACTGGGCGGCATAGACAGAGATTCAACGTCCTATTGGATGAACGACCATGTTACACGAATTCACTTTGAAGAACTTCTGCTCGTTCGCGGGTGAGGCGACGGTGTCCTTTTGCGTGGGGGAACACGCACCGGACAACACGTTGTTCAGCCTGACGCCGTCGGGTCAGCGGGTAAGCAAGATTCTGACGGCCATCGGCCCTAATGCCAGCGGAAAGACCAACCTTTTGAAGGGGTTAGCTTTCCTCCGGTGGTACATGCTGATGTCGTTCCGGATGCTGGACCCGAAGCACCGGATTCCGGTGGACCGGTTCATGTTCTGCAAGGACCCGGACCCGGTGCAAGTGTTCCGGCTGGTATTCGAGGCGGGCGGGTCGCTTTACCGGTACGATCTGGAGATCACCGCCGAGCGGGTCACACGGGAGGTGTTGGAGCGGAAGGCGGACCGGAACTACCGGTATCTCTTCAAGCGGGAATGGAACCCGGCGACGAACGAGACCGATATACGGGAGCAGGATCTTGGGTTTGACGTCGGGGCGGTCAAGGGGCTGGTGCGGGACAACGCGTCGCTCATGTCCACGCTCAACCAGATCAACAACAAGGCGCTGGAACCGGTATTCACCTATCTGGACAACATGCAGACCAATGTTGACCGGTGGGGCCGGGAGCCGCACCGGCCGGTGGAGCATTTTGGTTTGATCCTGGCTGCGGCTGAGTTCTTCCACAAGAATCCGGAGTACAAGGAGGCGGCGGAACGGTTGCTGGCCGGGAAGCTCGACCTTGGTCTCTCGGGCATTGGAATCAAGGAAGAGAAGGTCAAGACACAGGAGAAGGGAGAGCCGGGAACCGTCTACCTCCCTTACGGTGTACACCGGATAGACGGCAAGGATTACCACTTGCCGTTTATGTCAGAATCGAGCGGGACCCAAAACTCGTTCGTATTGCTGCACCAGTTGTTGCCCGTGCTGCACACAGGCGGGCTGGCCGTGATTGACGAGTTCGAGGTGGACCTGCATCCGCAGATGATCCCCCCTATCCTGGACCTCTTCTGCGATCCGGAGACCAATCCGCACAATGCACAGTTGTTTTTCAGCACGCATTCGGTTGAGGTGTTGCGGAAACTGGACAAGACCCAGATCCTGCTGGTGGACAAGGACAGCAAGTGCGAGAGTCACGTTTTCCGGTTGGATGAGATCAAGGGCGTAAGGCGGGACGTTGACCTGTACGCGAAATACATGTCCGGCGCGTTCGGCGCCGTGCCCAATGTGTGAGAAGGCATTATGACGCCCATGCACCCCAGCCAGATCGGACGATGCCGCGAGAAGCGGACGGGGTTATTGGTCGGCGAAGGGCCGATGGAATGGGCATTCCTCCGGCATCTGGTGCAGTTGTTTACCGACCGAAGCGGGCCCGTTGCGGCCCGCACGGAAAATGCGCACGGTGGATCGCCGGAGACGGTGATTCAGACGGCGCGGAAGTTGTTGCGGCAACGGGCATTCGTCGTTTGCATGATCCTGATGGACACGGATCGCCCGTGGCCGGCGTCGACGCCCTCGCGCATTGGTGGCACGCGGTTGGAGTATCTGGCGGCCACACCTTGCCTTGAGGGGCTGCTTCTTCGGATCCTCGGGCATCCGGGAATCACAACATCATCGAGTGTGGCTGAGTGTAAACGGGCTTTGTACGACGGGAAATACGTGGACTGGGACCATCGGACAGAGGCCCAGGCCTACGCGAAATCGTTCCCGAAGGAACTGCTTGTGAGTCGGCGCGGGGCGGTTGCGCCGTTGGATGCGCTCCTCACCGAACTGGATTGAGGCGGCTGTCCCGTTCCTCTTCACGTTCAACGCGACAGCGCCCAGTCGCCACTTTCCCTGCCCCTTGAACCAACCTGGCCCCATACCGCCCCTGCGTCACATGCCCATGCTCCCGATGCGCCCGGTTGAAGTACACGCCATAGCCAGTCAGCACACCCTGCATGAACCGCCCAAGATTCCCGGCGGGGGTTTCAACCACCAGATGGAAGTGATTGGACATCAAGCAGAATAAATAAACCCGCACCCGATGCGTTTCTGCCGCCTACGCGATCCGCTCCAGCAAATACCGCCGATCCGAGTCCCCGCAAAAGAGCAGACTCCCGCCATTGGATCTCACCGTCAAGTGATAGATCGCACCCGCATATTCAACTCGTAGTTTTCGCGCCATGCCCCACGCTATCAAACACGAAGCCGCCTGAGCAACAATAGTCTTTATTCTGATTCTGCTGAAAAAATCGGTTGAACCCGTAAACAGGGGGCGCAAAACTATCGGGCCACATACTGATCGTC
>JBAXJV010000068.1:0-11090 GCA_037137675.1 bacterium
ATTTCGACGGGACCCTCATTCGCGGCGGTCCGGACAAAGGCATCCACATCCTTTACGCCGCCTGGGTCGCCTGCCGTGAAAACGGTTTTCAAGAAGCCGTTCACCCTGACAACCTGTCGCTAGATCTGGAGCGGATGACGCGGGCGTATCTCCGCTATCCAGGCGCTCCGCGCTTTCAGCAGCTCTCCGCCATCGTGAACTGCCTGCTCAATGATCAGCCCGTCGCCGTTTCCCTGCCAGCGCAGCTCGGCATCCGGCCCGAGTTACAGAAAGCCTACGAGAATCTCAGCCGCCATTACAACGATTTGTATTCGGCCCTCAATGACGTAGCTGCCCGCAAGTACTGGGCTCCATATCCCCGCGTAAAAGATACTCTCCGCGAAATCTCCGTCCGCTTTGACCTGTACATCGCGTCGGGCGTGACGCAGGAGATTCTGGAAAATGATTTTACCTGCCATGGTTTTGACCGCGCCTTGTTTCAGGAGGTTTGGGGTGGAAACACTCAGGGCGGATCGGACAAGGGCGAAATTCTGCTGCGCATCAAGACGCGGGGCTACGCCAGCTTGTTGTTCGTGGGCGACTCGATCAAAGACCTGGAATATGCCCGGCTTGCCGGCGCCAATTTTTTCCGGATCCAGTCTGACGACAGCTACAGAGAGCTGCTGCAGGCCCTGCGCAGCGACCGCCTGCCAGATGAGCAAACGCCGTGGAATTACACGCCGGAGCAGATCGAGCTGTACCTCCACAAAACGCGGCGCCCGCTGGAAGCCTGCGTAGCAGGCACCCCGATGTCTGCCGAGCAAATCTGCGACTGGATCAACTCCTGAAAAAAGCTGCTGCTGCGGCAGGGCTCACAAAAAACAAAGACCGCTAGTTTCCTGAGAAACTAACGGCCTTTTCTCCACACAGATTGGTAGCGGGGGTTGGATTTAAACGGGGATTTGAACGGTCAAGCATTACGACAATTTCTTGCCTAGCATTGCACGATAACGCGGCCTCTGCCATATGCCACCATGCCGCCCGCCGAAAACCGCAATCGGGTCTTCCTCACGGTGCCGGTCATCCAGGCCGCTTTTTCACCTAGGCTGCCCCGCGTCATCGGTACGCTACCCTCGAAGGTATGCACTTTAACGCTGCCCTCGGCGCGCACGCAGCCCTCGAGCTTGATGATCTCGTAGTTAAGCACCAACTCACTCGGACGATCGATTCTCCCCAGGTTGATGGTCAGGGAGCATTCCGGATCGGCGCTCAGGCGCCACCTTTGCCTCCAGTTCCTTTGGGGCGTTGTTGCTCCCCAGAACCTGATTTGCCGTCAGAAAGTCGTCCGTCAACTTCAGCGCGCGAGCCAGCGTGGCGTTGTCGCCGTAGCCGGGCACGATGAAGGCGTGGCCTTTGTCCGCCAACGTTTCCAGGCGCGCCGTGTTGCCGGCTGCGCGCATCGCCGCCACGAACCGCTCAGACCCAGCCAGCGGCGTGACCGTGTCGGCGCTGCCGTGGATCACCAGCGTCGGCGGAGCACCGGGGCTGACGTGGTCCATCGGCGACAGGTCCGCCGCCCGGGCCACGACAAGCGCGCCCTGGCTCTTCAAATCCCAGCCGTCTGGCGGCGTGGTGTCGATGACGGGGTTGAAAAGCACCAGCACGTCCGGGCGCGCGCTGACCGTGAGATCGTCGTCCGGCGCGTCGAGCCCGGGCAACAGAGCCGTCGCTGCGGCCAGATGGCCGCCGGCCGAATCGCCCAGCACCACGATGCGCGCAGGATCAACGCCCAGTTCGCCCGCATGCTTGCGGATCCAGCGCACGGCGGACTTCACGTCCGCCACGCAATCGAGCACCGTGGTCGCCGGCGGCTTGGCGAGACAATAGCCGACGCTGATTCCCACCAGGCCACGCGCCGCGTAATAGCGGGAGTGCAGGGCGAACTGCTCAGGGTTTCCCTGCGCCCAGCCGCCGCCGTGAATGAAAACTGCTACGGGTCGCAGGCCGGCATTCGTGCCAGTCGGCGCATAGACCAGCAGCGACCGTCCTGATTTGTATTCGATCGTGCGGGGTTTGATCTCCGGCAAATCCGCCAGCGGGCTGGCCATCAGCATACCAACGGCCCACGGAAAGGCCATCAAGACCACGAGGAGGCAGTTGCGCCGCATCATTTACACGTCCTCGCCTCGCAGGGGATGGTGCATGCGCGTCATGTGACAGCAGTTCGGTTGACAGTAATGACTAACGCCCATTCAGCGACACTAGCATCGGCAGGTTTATCTCAGCAACAGACCCAACCACACATTCAGCTTTTCCGACCCGTTCCAGCGGGCCAATACCGATGCATCGCATACCACCTGCGTGAGCCGCCACCACCCCGGCTTGCGCATCCTCAACAACAATACAGGCGTCCGGCGCAATGCCGAGTTTTTGCGCTGCCAGCAAAAAAAGATCCGGCGCCGGCTTTGCTGCCGCCACATCGTTCCCATCGACGACGGCCTTCAACAACGGCAGAATACCGAGCCGCTCCAGAACTTGGCGCGCGTTTTTGCTGGAGGACGCAACGACCACCGGGATTCCTGACGCCCGAAGGTTTTCCAAAAGCTCTCTCGCCCCCGGGAGCAGATGCTGCGGAGTGACCCGCTCAATGATCCGGACATATTCGGCATTTTTTTCCGTACAGAGGGACTCCCTCTCAGCGGCAGTGAACCGCTCTGCATTTTCACCAAGCAGCAGCAGCAGCGAATTCATGCGATCCACACCGCGCAGCGCCTCATTACGCTGCCTGTCGAAGGGCACCCCGATGCGGTCGGCAAGCTGTTTCCATGATTGATAATGATACTCAGCCGTGTCAACCAATACCCCGTCCAAGTCGAAAATGACGCCTGATCCCGACGGACTGGCGAGAAGCTTCCCGTTGGTGGGCAACCATGGAGTCCAGTTCGCGTCAATCACCCGCCGCACATCACACACACGAACGAGCGTACTCCCGGATCGCGTTCGCAGCCGCATGGCATTCTGTGTAATCTCAACCTCTAAAGTCACGCCACGCCAGGCTAGCGGAAAGGTCAGGCGCGTCCATTGTGGCGGCAAATGCGGGTGAAACTCCAGAGCTTCGCCTCGCATCCAGACACCTCCAAACCCAGTAATCACCGCCAGCCACGTCCCACCCATGCAGGCTACATGAATGCCGGATTCGCTCTCCATTTCAAGACCCGGCTCAAAATCAGCCTCAGCCGACAGCATGAATTGGCTATAGGCCTCATCGACCATGCCGACTTGCGCTGCCATAGCGGAGTATATACAGCGACTGAGCGAGGAGGTATGCGAGCAACGAGGCTCATAGTATCGATATCCTGCCCTGCGGACATCGGGGGAGAAGCATTCAGCAAACATCCAATACATGAGCACCGTGTCTGCCTGTTGAGCCACCTTGGTCGTCTTGAAAGAGTGCTGTACCGGGCCAGTGTACTGCATGCGGCTCAGAGAACGATCAATCTCTTTTTCGGCCAAATCCATGTAACCTTCGAACTGCTCGTGAATATTCAGCTTCGGATTGAAGTGCAGATAAATGCGATCGCTGATGAGGCGCCATTGCTCGACATCAGCGGAAACGATGCCCAGACGCGCGGACAGAACGTCCCACCTTCCTGCCTGACGCAGCTCATCCACCAGCTTAACGGCAGACTGCAAATGCCATTTCACCAATTGATTGGTATAGCTGTTATTCTTGATGTTGCCATGGATCTCGTCGGGGCCCATCAGCCCGGTGATAACAAAACCCTTGTCGGGATCAGCCTCAACACGGCTCTGCCAGTAGCGGGCCGTCTCCAGCATGATCTCGGCCCCGGGTCCATGAAGGAATGCAGCATCTCCGGTGGCACGCGCGTACCAGTCAATTCCGTAGGCAATATCAGAGCCGACATGCTCCTGCCAGCCTTTCCAAATGGATTCGCGACCCGTGATCGAACTGTTCCACGGGTAGTACGCCCCTTTACGACCAAGCGCGTTGGCGTTTTCACGTGCATCCTCAAGGAAGTTGTTCCGGTACTCTAATAAAGCCCGAGCCGCCGCCGGATTGGTGTGGGTGTAAAACGGCAGCATATAGATTTCGGTATCCCAGAACACCAGGCCGCCGTAACCATTCCCATGCAACCCCTTGGCACCCAACGACACTTTGGTGTCGGCTGGGTTCACAAGTGAAGCAAGATGAAATATATTGAAGCGCAACGCCTTCTGAGCGCGGCCATCCCCTTCAATAAGAACATCAGCATTCTTCCAGATCTCCGCCCAGGCGGTGGCATGACGTTTGATTATTGCAGCCAGCGACTGCGTGGCCAGCATCTTAAGCGACTCGGACACCTGCGCTTCGGGATCAGCACCATCTCGTGAAGTAAAAACTGCCACTCGCTTCTCGAAGTCCATCGGCTCGCCCTGCTTGACAGGTACAGAGACCGATTCGGCAATGCGGTCATCCGCCCGGCACACTTGGCGGCCATCCATGCCGGCGGAGGAAACACAGGTTGCCACAGCCACACGAATGCCGGAGTCGCAGGTGACCACGGAAAGGCCAATGCCGTCCGCGCCCAGATCAAACGGCGTAGCGTCCTTCAAACGGACGCCCCCCGAAGGTGAAGCGTATTTCACAGCCCAGGCATCAATGGAACTCGAAAAACTTACTTTGGCAGAGTAATCGAGCGGAGTAATCGTGCCCCATTGCAAGGCCACATGCTTATCCTCCTGATGTACCAACCGCGCAAGTTCGAACCGGGTCGTATGCATGCCGGCATCACGCCAGACAATGTGCGTAAAAAAGATCCCCTGCTTCATATCAAGCGTTCGCCGGTACTCCAGCATGGTCCCCTTTCGGAAATCCACAGAAAACCCGTCGACGTTGATACCTATTCCAACCCAGCAAGGGAGATTGACGATTTCATGAGCGAAGTTTTGAACCCTATCATACACGCCCGCCACATAGAAACCAGGATCACCAAGAAGCGGGTTCGTTTCAAGTGACGCCCGCACCCCCATATAGCCATTGGACAAGGCAAAGATAGCTTCGTAGTGCGCCAAGTAACCGGGACGGAAGCCGTCTTCGGTCATACACCATTCGGGAGAACTTTCGCGGGGAACTTTCATGTTAATGGCTCAGAGGCTTTGATTTCGTACAACCGCGCTGAGCGAGGGGGCAGAAGTTCACAGATATTACCGTCTGCAAATGTCACGTGCTCGTCAGTCCAATAGTTTCGTGCCGCGACAGCGCCCGACAGCCCGAAATCTGCGGCAGCATAGCCGGTATAACAGGGTTTATCGCTCCAATTAAAGAGGGCGATGTGCTTGATCGTACCGCGACGGGCCGTCTTGCTGTCGGCAGGATAATCGACGTAGAGCGCCTTAGGCAGAGGCCGCCCCTGATAGGCATCCTCATCGGGACAGCGCACGGGAAAGCCGCGATCCATATCCGCAATCAGGCGATTGAGGAGTGCGATCTTGCCGGGGGGCAGCGTTTCCAGACGGCCATCTACCTCGAGACTCCCCATGGTGATAAACCCATAGGTCAACCGGTGGAGATTCTCGTCGTCGGAAAGTTTGGGATTCCAACCGATCCCGTCAACATTAAGCAGACAGGTTTTGTTGCCTGGAATCGAGAGCAAAGGAAGGTTCCAGACAGACCCCATCACATGCTCATTCCAACTACAGGCCCCCACATCGATGGAGCAGCGGTAGGTAGAGGCGGCTTTGCCAAGAAAAGGGTTCCCCATCGCCACGGCAACACAAGTCATCAGAAACCCGTCTGCCGGCAGATAGGAACGGATGGTATTCAATAGCCAGTCGCGCCACTGAATACCGGTCCCGGTGGCATAGCGGATATTCTCCGATTCCACGCTTTGACACCAGAAATCCATCTTCAACGCCTCGTAGCGCCACTGTTTGAACAGGATTTTGAAAATCTTATGCAGGTAGGTCTGCACCGGTGCCAGAGAGTAATCAAGGTATCCAGAATCACCAATACGATAGACATTCCCGTCCGCGTCCTTGGCCAGCCACTCCGGATGCTCCTGAGCCAACAGGGAATGCAGTCCCACCGACGGCGTCCACCAGATTGCAGGGTTCAGCCCTGTTGCACGGATTTTATCGGCCATCACCTTCATCCCGTTGGGAAAACGCTCTGCATCGTGCCACTGACCTTCTGGCAGATAAAAGTTTTCGCAACTCGGACACGTCACCGCATTCCGGCTCTGCCAGCCAGCATCGATAAGAAAGTGCTTCATGTTGGGCATGTGCCCGGCGATGAAGCGAGCCGTCTCAAGCAATTTCTCCTCGGAAATATCTTCAAAAACCCCATAGTTCCATGAGCAGTAAAAAGCGCGGGAAAGCAGGATGTTGTCCGGTTCAAGCAGGGAATTTTCCGCAGCCACAGCCGCAAAGTAATCGTTCCAGCAGCACTGAGGATGAGTGTCCACCATGATCTGATAGTAAATCGGCTCCAAGTCAAGATTCTTGCCCGGCGCGATTTCAAAGCCGCCAGTAACCATCGCCCAGTGCAGTTCATAGGTGCGGACCGGTTGGCCCGCGCCAGCTGAAAGCGTCCAGCAGGCACGGGTTCGCTCTTGTCGCAACTGGCCCTCCAGCAGCAACTGACTGTAGCTGTCATTAGTAAGAATCATCGCAGGAACGGCCTGACTTTCCTGGTTCCCGAAAACAGTGTCGCTTTTCGGGAGGCTGCGCACATAAGGATACTCTGGTCGGCACCAGGGGAATTTTTCAGTGCGGACGTTATCCATGTGGCAGTAGCGTGCCCGCCAAATATGGTTGTCAGAAAAAACCGGGCCTCCACTGCCCCCTATCCTGCCGGCTGAGGCACTACGAATCACATGCGAAACCTTTGCTGTATTGCTGATATGCCGATCTACGCGCAGGGCCCCGTTTCCAAGAAGGCGGAACGTAATTGTCTCCTCAAGTCCGGGAGCGCTGTAAATCCCGGACATCTCCAAGCCGTCGGGAATGGAATTGACCTGTTTGCAAATAAAAGGCTCTGCCCCGGAATGGGTGTAATATTCAAATCCCCCCCTGCCGGTACCATGGTGAGTACCAAGGGTAAACCCGATTCTGTCCCATCCCAGATTTCCACCCGACAGCTTGTAACTAAACCGTCCGTCAGTCAGAGTCAGGATACGTTGATGCTGATCAAGAGTCGTCAATGTTTAACCTCCACTTTGCGTGGCTTCATTACACCTGCAGAGCGACCGGACGCATGCACCGGAAAATTCGTCTGTACCATTTTTACGATATCGACTGGCACTAACTCAGTGGCAGGAATAACAGCCTCGCCACGCATACGTTTCAAAAGCATGCCCCCTAACACCTCGGCAAAGCGCTCCGGATCACACTGAGCCAAATTTACAGGGAAAGGATATCTCTTGATTGAGCCTTTGTTTGCGTATGCGACAATCTGCAACTGATCTGGAACACGGATACCCATTTCCTGAATGGCAATCTGGGCCTCATCAAAAAGCACATCGTCTGCCACCACCAGTCCGTCAGGCTTCTCACGGCTTGCCGCCCAGATCTCACGAAATTGTTCCCACCCTGCTCCGGAAAGCATCGGGTGCAAATCACTACGGCTCCATTCCGGATGATATTCCAGCCCGAGGCCTGTCAGCGCCTCGCGCAGCGGCTTTTGCAGTTCGTTGCGGGACCACGACAAGAGCGCAATGCGTCGGCGTCCACCATTGTAAAGACACTGAACCGCTTGGCGCACCATGGCGTCATACGACGGGTCGACGAGGTACGGGGAAAGCGAACCGACTACTGGAATTTGAAGGTTGGCGATCCAGTTGGCCCACCCACGCGTTGTCGGGGCGTTCGCAACCACCACCCCTTGTATGCGCCCCTCCGTGACATCAGCACGGAACCGCAGGTTGCTCGGGCTTTCTTCCTGATCACCTGGCTGAGCGTCACCCAGATAGATTTCGGCGTGCAGTCCATGACTGTTGAGAAACCGCCGCAGGGCCCGCGGCATGAGTGTATAAAACGCGGAGGTACGAGGATGCAAAATATCAAGGGCCGTATAAATGCCAACCCAACGTGGCAAATCCCGATTCGCAACAGCGTAAGCCCCACTACCATGGCGTACCACCAGGAGTCCCTCACGAGTCAGGATTGCCTGAGCAGCCCGTACTGTGGGAACACTGACCCCAAGATCCAACGCCAATTTGCGTACCGAAGCCAGTTTCGCGCCCGGCTGCATTGTGTTCAGCACCGAACCACGCAAATGCGCAGCAACTTGACCCGCACACGCCGTCATTTTAAATACGGTTTTTATTGATCTGCCTCCTTCGCATCGCCATAACACCCAAGCAAACTGTGTAGTTCTTTTGCACTCACGTCAAGAACGATTGCACTCCCGAAAGCCCCTCTTCCTCAAAACCCTCACCGGCATCTGGCCATTGGTTGGATGCGGTAGCGGGGCATTCATTTGTGCAAATTCTCCAGCGGGCTGTCTTTGACCGGGGCCGTTCCAGCGGCAATTCTCATTATGGTTTCCGGCGGTGGCGGGGCATCCAGCTGGATGTGCACCGCGAGAGAAGTGGCATCGGCTTTTTCCCCGAGGAAATAGGCGCGGATATGCCGGATGTAGGCTGGTATCGTCTGATAGTAGCTGACAAGCGTCCCTTCCGCCCCGCGGTCGGGAAGCATCTCCGCGTGCAGCCGCATATAGTCCCCGGCGAGTTCCAGCGCCCGATCACATTGCGTGCGTACCAGCGCCCGGCCAGCCACGTCAAGGGCTTCGGGATGGTCGTCGTCGCAGATCTCCCGGAACACCAACAGCGCATCCACGGCCTGGAGATGCAATTGCGTGCAGCGGATCCGGTTATCCAAGAAACGCAACTGGCGTCGCCCAGCCACCTGCGCAGTGTCAGTGAGGCATTCCAGGAACATCAGACGTGACTTTTCCAGGCGCTGGCTGGCCGTCGCGATTTTTCCGCGAGTCCAATTGCTGCAGATCCTCGTCCATGAGAGCCCCTTGGGATTACTCCAGCAGCCCAGGTGACAGAAGCCGATGTTGAAAAGGTTGTCCCGGCAATAGATGTCCGTCTCGTCCAGTTCCAGCATGGCCTTGACGAAGTCCGGCAGGCGCCCGACACCCAGGGCACGGCCATAGTCGTGGCAGAAGGCCGCGGGTGTCACCGAAGGGTCAATACAAACCTGCGCCGCGTAGCGGATCGCAGCCCGGTTTTCCGCCGTCCGCCAGTGGTTGAAATCCAACCCGGCCATCCGGCCGCCGGCCAACCCGGCCAGCGCGAGATCTACCGCCTCCTTCGACCCGCGCAGGGAATTTTGTTGATTATACATCAGGCCGTCGAACTCGACCCATGAATACAGCCGGGTGCGCTTCCAGTCGGCCGCCGTCAGATTCAGTTCCGCCATGGACTCGACCGCCGTAGTGGAGCCGTGTGCCGGGAGAAACGTCCAGGAGATATCTGCCGGACAGGCGCGACGCAGGAAATCAAGCCCGGGACGGAGGTTGTCCGGATGCGTTTCATAGATGCCGACCGCCAGCTGCAGGATCGTTCCGCCGGGGCGCTGGCGCAACCGATTGAGGACCTCCAGGTATCTCGTGAGGTACTCGACGGTCTTGTGCTCATTCTCGGGCGTGATCAGTTCCAGGACATCAATGTCCGGATAGTCGCGCAGCACCGACTCGCAGGCGTTGACGCCATCCGCGGGATCCTCCTCGCGGATTTCCAGTGAGAACTGGACCTTCATGCCCGCCTTGCGAGCCTCGGACATGACAGCGCGGAGCCACTCGATGGCCGCCCGGCTACGTTCCGGATGCCGGTCGAACAGCGGCTCGATTTCCGGGATGCAGAAAACACGGCGGTTGCGCAGAGCGTCGCGGACCACCGGATGCGCCGGCACGTCGTGCCGCACGTCATAGAAAAATTGTCCGGCCAGTGTCTCCCCCTTGGCGTGCCGGTACTCGTACCATTGCCCAGGATAGCTGTGAAAGGTGATGTGGTTGAATCTAAGCCGCGCCAGGTTGCGGATGTACTCCCTTGCCTCGGACAGCGGATACGACGAGATATCCATCGTGAAATTGATGTGCTGGCGGATGCCGCGCTCAATCACGGCCGGCACCACATGAAGCGGTTTCGCCGCCAGTTCCAGGTCGAGCTTCGCGGGGAACACCGGACCGATGACGTCAAAACAGATTCCCGCGCGCTCCAGGAACGTGTAGGCTGCGGCCAGGGTCGCGGCGGCATTCTGCCCCCTGAGCTCGACGACCCCGCCTTGGCTGCCGGTCGAACATGGCTGGATCTCGAAGGCGGCCGGCGGCAGTTCCGGCGCGGGCGTGAGGCGAATAGTCCAGTCTGCTGCGACTGCGGCGGATGCCGGACTGCAGACGATCTCGCTGGATGTGGCGGTCTCCAGCAGCCATTTCAATTCCCGGACGGCGAAGTCCAGCACAGGGTTCTGACTGTCCGCCGTGATTGCGATGCGCGTGAAGGTTGGTGGTTTCATGGTTGTTTCTCCAATGTCGGCCCCTCCATGGTTGCGGCGGGAAGGTTGACTGTGCTGGACTTTCAGATTCGCTTTTCTCCCCTGGTGAGATCCCGCCCGCGCAGGCTCGGGAAATAGAGCCACACATGGCTGGCCCGCTCGTGTTGGCCGAAGCAGATCTCACCGCCAGCCGCCGTCAGAGCGCTGCGGAAGTGATAGCCGTATTGCCGTGTCGTGAGCGTCGAGACCGGCACGCCCAGATCGGCCAGGGCGCCATTGGCGGGATCGTAGACAAACAGGTGGCCAATATCCTCCGCTCCGCCCGCCATGCCGTAGACACGACCGTCGAGACCGACCGTGAGGCAGTGGATCTCATTCAGTCGCGTGGGTTTGCCCAGCGGCGTCACCTGCTGTGTCTCAGGGTCGAACTTGAAAAAGAAACCATCGGGACCCGTGCCGCCGTAAATCATCCCGCTGACCGGATCAACCGCCCAGGCCGAGACAGTGGTATGCGCTTCACGGCCAGCAGCGCCGGAGATGCAGGGTCCCATGGTCGACAGCCTGCCGCTTGGCGGATCGTAGTGCCACAGGCAGGCAGAGCCGCT